>CAZJQF010000028.1:0-19700 GCA_964547925.1 uncultured Dehalococcoidales bacterium | reverse complement strand
GTCGTTGCCGATTTTCCAGCCGCCGGCATCGTTGACCAGCTTGGCGTAGAGGTTAAACCATTTTTGAGTCTGGAGGTATTGGGGATTGCTTAGTGCAAGCAGAGCACCGAATTTTAGCGTTTTAAGTGGAGCAACAGTTGTAGAAGTAGTCGTTGTTTTAGAGGTGGTGGTAGTGGTAGTGGTGGTTGTCGTTTTAGAACCGCAACCGGCGAGTACTATTCCCACTATAAGTAGAATAGATAGCAGAGCAAAAATCAGTTGTTTTTTCACGAAACCCTCCTTTATTATTTTGTTATTGAATCAGAAATACTCTGTTTCATTGGATAATCAGAAGGAGAATCGGGAGAAATTATCGTTTAGCCGGTTAAATAATTATTAAATTTTAAATATAAAACAATACCAATCAATTGGCATATCCTATCACAATATCTGCTAACTGTCAACACTTTTAAGGACACAGAAGCACTCCGATTTGGCAGGAAACGGTTTTAGGGAATGTTTAGGAATAAAATGGTTAATGCAATCGTCGTATTGAACAAAGGGAAAAACGGCCGGTTAAGCATACCGATTTATCAGGTCGTTGTTCAGCTTGACGCGTGCCTTATCTTACGTTTAAAATAGTTCTTGTTTGTGCCGGGATGGCGGAATTGGCAGACGCAGAGGACTTAAAATCCTCCGGTGTAACAACCTTGTGGGTTCGAGTCCCTCTCCCGGCACCAGTTCGAATCTTCTTTTATTCTTATCTTATCGCCACTTATCTATCGAGGCTGTGGCGTTATACCACAAACTACAAAACATCGAAGCCTGTGTGGTAGCGCCTACGACGATTATTTTAATCTGTGGGTCAGGTTCTTTTGTTTCCCCCTTACCGGCCGGTTTTATAATACTGTTTTTAAGCCATTGGTAGAATTCCTCTTTGGATTTATAGCCTTCTTCCGCTAGTAGATTAGCTGCCATGGGAGTAACCAACAAGACTGTCCGGAATGGGAATGCCTGCCCGCGGTAGAAATGCTTCTGGGCGGATGAATACAGTTGCATTAATTGTTTTTTAATGGCCGGTTCGGGCGGTCCTCCCTGTGCCCCGATACCCTGAATAACGCCGAAACCGGCAAAAATCGAGACCGTACTTTCGTTACGTTTGAATCCGTGCATTGCGTGAAAAGGCTTCCAGCCTTTAGGTAAACCCTCTTCATTTTCGGCAAAGCACAGGTTATTGTAATTTTGGCCGTTACCGAAAGCTCCGTGGTAAGTCAAACGGGGTACGCCGCCCCCGCCGCCGAGGTTCTTCGAAATAAATGTCCAGGAGCGTCCGATAACCGCATTTGCTTCATTGAAAGGCCCCATCGCCCCTAAACCGGAATTCATATTTATCTCGTTGCGCATCGGTCCGTTAACTACAACCATTCTGGTTTGAGAGGTAACCGATGTCCATAAGCTGGTCTGTCCGGTTGCTGCAATAGCCAGAATTACCGGGAAATGTTCCGGTCGGGCGCCTGCCATTACGGCATTTACCGCCACTTGCTCTACATTATACTGCCATGCCTCGTGGGGAGAAGCCGGGAACATGCTGCCGACATACTCGTCAGCCTTGTGACTGGTACCTTTAAGCATCGCCGCGACTTTTTCTTTGGTCGGGAGAACTACCGGATAATAATCCGTCCATCCTTTTTCCAGGAGCGTGCGCTGTAAATTATCCGGCGTATCCGGTTCGAGGAACCGGGGTACCGGCCTTTTTATGATGCCGGTTTTTTTCTCTGCAGCGGTCGGTTGTCTGGTCAGTGTATCAACGATTTCATCTAGAACCGGCTTGCCGGTTACCGGGTCTTTGCCCTCCAGAAGGCCGTAAGAGGTCGCTACCGGCGTATTGATAACTTCGTAGGGGATAAAGGTCATCCTTATATCCGGCATGCCCCGTTCGAAGGCCACCTTCCTTTCCATTTCCGGAAACACCTTGCAGATAAGCGGTACGGCCGGTACGCCAATCGCTTCCAACTCCGTACACCAGCCCACTACCGCCGGTCCCAGCGTGTCCATGTGTCCCGGCCCGACAATCGCCGCATCACCCTTCTTTTTGATTTCCTGCCAGAGGGTTTGGCCCTCGTTAAAAAAGGAGCCGCCCTTATTAACGACTACCCATTTTGTCTTCGGAAAGTGCTTGGTAAAAAATTTGATGGCGGCTTTATAAAAATTTTCCGTATTGGGGAAATTTACGTCCACGATATAGATTGTCTTTCCATCCAGGGTATCCAGGCGGGGAGCCATCGGGATGAGCTTTACCGGAGGCGGTGTTCCCCGGGGGTTCATTATGGTAATTTTTTCTTTTGAGACGGCCTTTTTCATTGTTTGCCTCCTTATTATTTTATTCAAAACGGAAATTATTGCCATTTTATACTTTTTATAACGAATATGCAATGGATAGATTGCCAAATGCGGACAAAAATATCTGGAGACTATTTCAAACTTATGCAGGTATTGATGAGACGGTCAGGTTAATCTTTTAGAGCGTTATCTGTCAGGCTTTTTTGAGAACGTTTTTAAACGGCCTCGGTCTTATACCGTATGCAAAGTATGTGGACACCATAGCAATAAAGTAAAAGCCGATTACCAGGATAAAGACAAGGTTATATGAACCGGTAGCGTCGAAAATATATCCTGCCAGAGGTATGCCGGCTGCCATGGCAACATAAGTAATGGCGTTGACGGCTCCAAAAACCGTGTTAAATGCACCGGCCGGGAAGGTATCTCTGATAACCAGCGGCAATATTGAAAAGAACGAACCTGATGCGATACCCCAGATTACTACGAATATCCAGACCAGAACCATCGAACGGGCCTGCATTAAAAAGAAAATACCGATTATCTCTACCAGGCAGAGCAAGATAGTTACATAACGGGGGGAGATTCTGTCGGCCAGCAACCCGGATATCAATCTACCGCCTCCGCTGAATCCGGCGGTAAATCCCAGCGCCGAGGCAGCCAGGACCGTGGTAATCCCCATATCGGTCAGAAACGCTACCTCATGCTGTATCACGGCCATTTCCGCCATAACCATCAGCGAAAACCCGATACAGATTAACCAGATAGGCAAAGATTTCAAATGAATCTTTAAACCCTGCTTTTTTATCGCGGCCTCAAATGCATTCGGTTTTACCACATTCGGGATAACCGGTTCGAGTGATGTATCGCCGTCAGGTAATAATCCCATCTCTTGCGGTTTATCTTTCAAAATAAAAATGATAAGCGGTAATGTAAGGACGAAGGTCACTATTCCGGCGAAAAGAAAGGTCGCCCGCCACCCCAATTGGGTAAAGATAATACCGATGATAGGCGTCATAATTAATGTCCCTATCGGATTTCCGGCCCAGGCAATACCCATTGCCAGCCCTCTTTTCTTCACGAACCAATTGTTTACTAATATGACTGTCGGGATAGACCCGGCGAAACCGGTGAAACCAACTCCTATCGCGAAGAAGAGAACGTACATCTGCCATAAATCAGTAGTAACGGCACATAATAAAAAACTGGCGCCGCCTAATACCGAACCCCAGAGAGTGAACTTCTTTGGGCTATGTCTATCGATTACTTTAGCAATAAAATAACCGCAAAATGCCCCGGACAACAAAGAAAGCGCCGATAAATTAGAAATTGCACCGCGCCCGGTCTTAAACTCCTCCATTAAAGGCACCAAAATGACCACAAACGGAGAAGCAGCCCAGCCGAACGATATTACCAGGCGGGCAATTAATATCCACCAACCATAGAAAGGTCCTTTACGTTTAACCATATTCTATCCTAATTACGATCTTATTACCGGATGCTCACCGGTTTAAACCGCGGTTTGGCACCATAAATAAAATAAGTAAGAATGATGGCGATAACGAATAATAATATCGTAATACTGAATACCCCTAAATAGGAACCTGTAGCATCGAATATAAACCCGGCTACCGGCGGCCCGAAAGCAAATCCGGCATAGAAAAACAGATTGATAAACCCGTATACGGTGTTGAATCCGGCCGCGCCGAAGATATCATTGGTGATTAGCGGCAGGACCGTTCCGCCGGCACCAAGTCCTATTCCGTAAACTATGACAAAGAACCATACCATTGCCATATTTTGGGCGTTAATCAGGATAATGATACCTCCGACTATAATGCCGAAAAATATCATGGCGACGTATCTCGGCGATAACCTGTCGGCTAACCATCCGGCAAACCACCCGCTTGCGCCGGCAATACCGGCGGTGAAACCGAAAGCAGAAGCTGCTACCGTGGCTGAAACACCCATATCAGTAATGAAGGAAACCTGATGCTGGTTTATGGCATTATTGCATATGGAAGTGAGTGTGAATCCGAGGATTATTAACCACAGCTGGTAGCTTTTTAGGTAGGCTGTCAGACTTGTTTTTTGCTTTGGTAATACCGGGGAGTGTGTAATGACCAGAGACCCGGGTTCATCCCCGTCCGGAAGCAGCCCGAGCTCTTCCGGATTACGTTTCAATATGGTTAAAATCAGGGGAATATTGATAGCCAGCACTAATAGGCCGCAGAAAAGATAGGTCGCCCGCCAGCCGAAGTACTCCGAAATTGCCCCGATAATCGGAGTAATCATCATACTGCCAACCGATACCCCTGCCAGCCCGAAGCCGATAGCATTTCCCCGCTTCCGCACGAACCATCTGGACAATACATTTATCATTACTACCGGACCGGAAAAGCCCGTCTGGATGCCTCCGAGAATCAGCGCCAGGGCATATAAGTGCCATAATTCTCCGGCCAGACTACAGAGGAGCAGGGATGCCCCGCCGGCGATTGTTCCGATTATTAAAAACTTCTGCGGTCGGTGGTGTTCCAGCGCTTTAGAAACGAATACGACCGAAATACCTGCGGAAAGAAATAATATCATCGGAATGAACGAGACCAGTCCCCGTGTGGAATCGAATTCCGTAATGAGCGGTTTTAAAATGACCGCGAAGGGAGTGGCGGCCGTTGCAACAGACATTCCAAAAACCGCGGCAACCACACGCCAACCGTAAAAGATGTTGCTGGTATTTTTCAAATCATGCCCCGTAAATATTCAGGTATCTTTATCATTATCCGGCTTTCGTTGCTTTCTTGTTTTTCCGTTCTATCGCATAAGCAATATAAATTGACGTTACGGCTAAAACGGTTAAAACTGCGGTTATCGCGAAAACCAAAAAATAGGAACCGGATACATCGAAGATGAAACCGGACATCGGCGGTCCGATAGCGTAACCAAAGCAGAAAAAGAGGTTGGCGAATGCAAAAACGGTTATGTACCCTTCAGAACCGAAGATATCTCCGACTACCAGGGGAAAAACGATACTGGCAGCTCCGCCGCCCAATCCGAAGAAAATCACGAATAGCCATAACATCGATAACGAGTGTGTATTCATAAGTATTACGATACCGATGATGATTAATGATCCGAATATTGTCATGACGTGTTTGCGGGGCATTTTATCACACAGCCAGCCCGATACAAAACCGCTTATGCCGCCCAGGCCTCCGACGATACCCAGGGCAGAAGCCGCTATCGTGTATGAAATCCCCATATCGGTTACGAAAGAGACCAGGTGCTGCATCATTGCCGAGCCGCCGATAGTCATCATACAGAAGCTTAAGGTTATTAACCACATCGGGATACGTTTAAGGTAAGACGAAAGCGGCGCGGTAGAGATTACGGCAGACCGGGATTTTATTTCGGGTATTGCCCGGTTTACCGTCTCCGGAGTATCTCCGTCGGGCAAGAGCCCCATTTCTTTCGGAGAGTCCTTCATAACCAGTCCGACAAGGGGGACGTTTAACACCAGTGTTAAACCCGCACAAAAAACATAAGTCCAGCGCCAGCCGAACTCTGTTGCGATTACTCCCACTATCGGTGAAAGTACCAGACTTCCGGCAGCCATCCCGGAGAGCGTGATACCTACCGCCAGTCCTCTTTTCTTAACGAACCAGTTCGAAAGTATCGTCAGGAGCGGAATAGCTCCGGAGGCACCGATAAAAATAAATCCAAGCAGCAGATATAAAGCGAATAATTGCCAGAGACTCGTGACTACGGCACATAATAGAAAAAGGATTACGCCGATAATGGAACCGTAGAACATGAATTTTTTCGGGGAGTGCCGGATAATCAACCGGCTGACGATATAGGCCCCAAAACCGCCGGCAACGCAGTATAACGTCGATAATATCGATATAGTTCCTCTTCCGGAATTAAATTCGGCCATGAGTTGTTTTAAAATAATAGAAAAGGGGCTGGCAGCCCCGGTTAACCATGCCCCAAAACCGGCCGCTACCACCCACCAGCCATAAAATATCCGGGTATTTTTTGTCACGTTATTCCTTTAAATAAGCCTATATTGCAAATTGTATGTCTGATAGTACCGGCCGGATTGAAAAGAGAATCGAGATAGTTATTTTCTCTTTAATGCGGTTTTTACTGTAGCTACAATATCGGGCGCGGTGAGATGATATTTTACCAATAGCTCTTCAGGCTTACCGGATTCAGCGTAATCTTTCATAGCGATAAATTCCATCGGTACCGGATGGTTTTTCGCGACAATCTGTGCAACTATACTGCCCAGACCGCCGTGTAAAAGGTGTTCCTCTGCGGTAACTATTACGCCTGTCTCTGCCGCTGCTTTAATAATTGCCGGTTCATCGATAGGCTGTAGTGTGGCCATATTCAGTACTCTGATATTAATGCCTTCCTGTTTTAACCTGTCAGCCGCTTCCAGAGCCGGGGCGACCATTACTCCGATAGCGATGACGGTGGCATCTTTGCCGTCTCTAAGAATATTAGCTTTTCCTAATTGGAATTTATAATCATCCGGGAATATAACCGGCAGCTTCATCCGCGGTAACCGCATATACACCGGACCGTTAAACGCAGCGGCGGTTCGTACCGCCTGTACGGTTTCAACGGCATCAGCCGGCACAATCACCGTCATTCCGGGTAAGGAGCAGGCTAAAGAAAGGTCTTCGATGGCCTGGTGGGATATACCGTCTTCACCCACGGTTATCCCGCCGTGAGTTACGACTATTTTAACGTTTAATTTCGGCTGGGCTACGGACATTCGTATCTGGTCGAAACAGCGTCCGGGGGCGAAAACCGCGAAGGTGCTGGCGAACGGTATTTTACCGGAGGCCGCCAGCCCGCAGGCGATACCGATTAGATTTTGTTCGGCTATGCCTACCTGGAAAAAGCGCTCCGGATAAGCTGCCCCAAAATAATGCGTCATCGTCGACTTAGATAAATCGGCGTCTAAAACGACGATATCCCGGTTTTCTTTACCCATTTCTACCAGGGTCTTGCCGTAAATTTCCCGTAATGATGCTTCCCGGGGCACTATTCCAACTCCTTCAAGGCAATTTTTAGCTCTTCGGCATTAGGCGCTTTGCCGTGAAACTCCGGATTATTTTCCATGTAACTGACACCCTTGCCTTTAATTGTGTTGGCAATAATGACAGTCGGTTTTCCTTTAACTTCTTTGGCTTTTGCAAAGGCACTGATAAGCTGGGGGAAATTATGCCCGTCGGCTTCGATTACGTTCCAGCCGAACGCCGTCCATTTCTGGCCGAGCGGTTCGAGGTTCATAATGTCCTTGGTAAAGCCGACCAGCTGGATATTATTCCTATCAACAATCGCCGTCAGATTATCCAGTTTATAATTTGGGGCGGCCATAGCTGCTTCCCAGACCTGCCCTTCGTCGCACTCTCCGTCACCTAGGAGTACGTAAACCCGGTGCTTTTCGTTATTCAAGCGGGCAGCCAGTCCGGCACCGGTCGCAAAGGATAGTCCCTGTCCCAGCGCTCCGGCAGACATCTCGATGCCCGGTGTTAACCGGCATTCGACATGTCCCTGCAGCCGGCTGCCGACCTGTCTCAGGGTAGCCAGTTCGGACTGCGGGATATAACCCCATTCGGCCAGCACGGCATACATTAAAGGTGCTGCGTGGCCTTTACTTAAAATAAAACGGTCGCGTTCGGGCCAATGGCATTCCAGCGGCTTGTGTTGCATCGTGTGGAAGTACAGGGTGGTTACTATCTCGACTGCGGATAACGAGCCGCCCGGATGACCGCTGTTTGCCTGTGCTATCATGGTAACAATCGATCGCCGTAACCTCTTGGCTACTGCTTCGAGCTCCGGCACGGAAAGCGGTTTCACGGGTGAAAGACAAGCCTCGGCATTTTGTGCCGAGGCTTTATTGTTATTATCTAACGTAGACATGCGCAGGTAATTATACTATATCTTTCAGATTTATGTCTAGAAAAGGTATATGTTTTCGTTGTTTTTTAATGCAATTATATTTCACAGGCATTAGACATAACAACAATCCGTTAAGAAATCGGACTAATCCTGTTTATTATCAACCATCCGATAGCATGCGGCTTTTAGTCGACTTCTCTCTCTACTCTGAAAGATAGCTTCACTTTAGCCCGGTAGTTAACGATTTTTCCGTCGTCCAGCTGAACGTCCAATTCGCTCACTTCAGCGATACGAAGGTCTCGGACGGTTTTAGCGGCGGCTGCGATTGCGGCGGTTACGGCTTTTTCCCAGGATTCGGTGCTGGTTCCCACTAGTTCTATGAATTTATAGACACTTGTAGCCATATTCAACCTCCTTCTCCTGCACTGCTGTCCGCAATGATGATTTACTATAACACCACAAAATAATTAGGTCAATACTTGACAAAAAAATCGTTTAGAATAATTATATACCTAGAGTATCTATGTATTTTGGTGGGGATAAAGAAGCGTGGATGTAATTATACTCTCATTACTCGGTATCGGAGCCTTTTTTCTGGGGGCATGCCCGTTCGCTTTATGGGTGGGTTGCCGGTTTTTAAAAAAAGATATCCGTGATTACGGAGATGCTAATCCGGGTTCCTGGAACGTTTTAAGAGCCGGTGGGCGGGTGACTTTTGCTCTGGCTTTATTACTTGATGCCGGTAAAGGGGTACCGTTTATTCTAGTCGGTGACCTGGTTTTGAAAATGTATCTGCCGGAGTTATTAATTATCGGTTTTTGTTCCATTCTCGGCCACGCGTTTTCCCCTTTCCTGCATTTCCGTGGCGGGAAGGCCGTTGCCGTAACTTATGGTGTACTGCTGGCATTGCCGCAGCGGGAAATTGTCGTTGTTATGGCTATCTGCATGGTGATATTCGTTCTCCTTATCGAAAGCCACGCCTGGGTAGTAATACTGGGAGCGGCCGGTACACTGGTTATTCTTTTTATCAGGGGCATCAGCGCCGTAGAAGTAATATTTTTAATAGCCCTGTTATTATTATTCGTTTTCCGTTATTTTCCTGAGTTAAAAACCCTGCCCGGTTATAAAGGAGTACTGGTAAACCTGTTTCAGGCGGGTAGAAGATGATTTTCCAGTTGGTAGTTGCGGTTTGCCTTCTGGTTTTTACTCTGAACCTGTTTCTGAATTTAAAGTATTTCAAGCGGCCGCTGGTAAAGAAACCATTACCCGGAATCCCACCTCTTATTTCTGTGATGATACCCGCACGAAATGAGGCGTTAAATATTAAGATGTGTCTTGATTCTCTTGTGAATCAGGACTATCCGAACCTGGAAATACTGGTGCTCGATGATAATTCTTCGGATAACACCGCCGAAATCGTGAGTAAGATGGCGGAAACCGATAACCGGATTCACTTATACCGCGGCGAAAAGCTGCCGCCTGATTGGGCAGGCAAACCTTTTGCCTGCTACCAACTGGCCCGGAAAGCCCGGGGAGACTGGCTTCTTTTTGTCGATGCGGATACTACCCATTCGCCGGATATGTTACGGGGAATTATTAATCTTGCCGTAAAGGAAAAACCGGGGCTGCTTTCCGGTTTTCCCCGTCAGGTTGGAGTATCGTTACCCCAGCAAGTCGCCATCCCTGTGCTATATTTCGCCATATTAGGGTGGCTGCCGTTATGGTGGATTCACCGGTCGCCGAAATTGTACCCTTCACTGGCAATCGGACAGTTTCTTCTATTTTCCCGTGAATCATACTGGCGTATGAACGGACATTGTGCGGTCAAAGACCGGATACTCGAAGACGTCTGGCTCGGTATCGAGGTAACTAAAGCCGGTAGACGGCATATTGCGGTCGATTTATCGAGTGTAACGTCCTGTAATATGTACCGTACCGTAAGAGAAATGAGCAATGGTTTCGTCCGGTGGGTGTATTCGGTGGCTTCTTTTACTCCGCTTGCTCTCATTGCTCTGATGTCGGCGGGTTTCATCTTTTATTTAGGGCCCTTTTTCTGGCTCTGGCGGGGTATCGACCGGGGCTATCCGGCAGAATGGTTGGCGCTTGTAGGTTTGCAGGTACTCGTCGTATATTTTATGCGGGTATTATTGGATAGCCGTTTTAAAAATCCCTTGATATCGACAGCCCTGCATCCTTTCGGTTTTGTTTTCCTGTACTTAGCCTGTGTTCGAGCTATCTGGCAATTTGTAACGGGTAGGGGAATTCAGTGGAAAAAGAGGACGTATAATAAAGAATCGTGCGTAAAGTAATTGAGGAGAATATGGAAAACACTCTCAATGGAGAAGGCCTGCGCGAGATGTTCGCCGCCGCCACAAACTGGCTGGAAAAAATCGTCCCCGATATTAACGCTTTGAACGTCTATCCGGTGCCTGACGGTGATTGCGGCACGAATATGTTGTTTACGATGCGGGCGAGTCTGGCGGAAGCCGGTAGAACCGCTGATAAGAGTGTTTCTTCTGTTGCCCAGGCAATGGCAAAGGGGGCCTTAATGGGTGCCCGCGGTAATAGCGGCGTCATCCTTTCCCAGATTTGGCGGGGTTTGGCCAAGAGCCTGAAAACAAAGGTTATTATTAACGGTAAAGCTTTTGCCGAGGCCCTTTGTGAAGCCGCTTCTACGGCCTACCACGCTTTGAGTAGTCCCGTCGAAGGTACCATTCTTACGGTGATAAAAGATACCGCTGACGCCGCCAGTGATGAGGCCTTTGCTAACGGAAGCCTGGTTTCGGTTATGGAGATATCCGTAAATGCCGCCAGGTCTTCGGTGGTCAGAACACCTACCTTATTATCGGTTTTGAAAGATGCCGGAGTTGTCGATGCGGGCGGACACGGTCTATATACATTATTGGAAGGTGCCTTATTGTATTTGAAAGGTGAAACGGATGGCCGTAAACCCAATTTAATTGACAGCGGCATTTCCAAATCGGTTAAACCGGTTCAGATAGAACAGTCGGAAGAGGAAGCTTACGGTTTCTGCACCCAATTTTTATTAACCGACGATAATCTTGATGTTGCCCAATTGCGTAACCAGTTGCAGGATATGGGCAAATCTCTCATTGTTGTGGGCGATAATACTACTATACGGGTTCATATTCACACGCCGGAACCCGAAAAAGTAACTAAACTGGCTGCCACAGTCGGTACGTTGAGCGACATCGATATCCGTAATATGGATGACCAGCATAAAGACTTCTTATTAATGAATCGGGAGAATGCCGCACTCGGGACTGCAGTGGTTGCCGTCGTAAACGGAGACGGTATTGCCAACGTTTTCTCCAGTCTCGGTGTTTCTGCGATAATCCCCGGCGGACAATCTATGAATCCCAGTACAATGGATATTTTACAGGCTGTTGAGGCGGTACCATCTGAAAACGTTATCATATTACCTAATAATAAGAATATAATATTGACTGCTAACCAGGTTATTGGACTGACCTGCAAAAAGGTTAAAGTCCTGCCTACGGAAACCATTCCCCAGGGGATTACCGCAATGGTAGCTTATACCCCGGAAGCGGAGTATTCGCTTGTTGCCGAACAGATGTCCGGTGTCATTACTAATGTAAAAACTTTGGAAGTCACCCGGGCTACCCGTTCCACCCGTTTGGATGGACTGGAAATCAAGGAAGGACAGTACATCGGTTTGCTGGACGGTAAATTATGCGTTGCGGCAAACAAACCGCTGGACGTTATCTTTTCTCTTTTGTCCCGCATTGATACTTCGGCGGTTGGCATCGTTTCTATTTATAAAGGAATAGATGCCAAAGATACGGAAGCTGAGAAAATCCGCGCTCAAATCAGCCGCAAATATCCGGTACTGGAAACGGAAGTCATCGACGGCGGCCAGCCGTATTACGACTATGTCCTCTCCGTAGAATAAACCGGTTCAGGCCTTCGTTAAGTAACCGTTTTTACCTGCCATTTGCGGTGAAATCACGCTCAAATAATTTGACATATCAATTTACGTGGTGCTAAACTAAAACTTCAGGTTCTGTTTTCGATTTCAGCTACATTGAGGAGGAGGATTTTCATACCTATGAATATTATTGTTTGTGTTAAACAGGTTCCTGACCCCGAGGCACCTCCCGCCAGTTTCAAAATTGATACGGCAACCAATACCGTAGTCCCGCCTCCGGGTGTCGCTCCCGTTATCAGCCCTTTTGATGAGCAGGCTGTTGAAGCTGCCCTGAGGGCCAGAGAAGCTAAAGGCGGTAAAGTAACTGTCCTCAGCCTGGGGACCAATCTGTTACGCGATGTCGTTAAAAAACCCCTTTCGATGGGCGCGGACGAACTGGTTCTTCTCGAAGATGAAGCTTTTACTAAAGGTGACAGCTGGTCGACGGCCTTTGCCCTGGCTGCCGCTATCAAGAAAATCGGTGCTTTCGATATAATCTTCTGCGGCCGTCAGGCTGCCGATTGGGATGCCGGACAGGTTGGTACCGGAATCGCTGAATTTCTCGGTATTCCCTGCGTTACCGTCGCCAAGAAAATTGAAATTCTGGAAGGTAGCGCCAAAATAGAGAGAGTTCTTCCCGACGGCACTGAAATCGTTGAGACTCCGCTCCCGGCTCTCGTTACCGTAACCAATGAACTTGGCGAGCCGCGTTATCCCACTATCAAGGGTATTATGGCTGCCAAGAAGAAAGAGCCTGTCGTCTGGAAGCCGGCTGATATCGGCGTAACCCCCGAGCAAATCGGTGCGGCTGCCCGGCGGACCAAGATGGTCAAGCTCTTCCAGCCCGTTCGGGAAGGTAAATGCGAAATCATCGGCGGCGAGACTCCGGAAGAAGCTGCTGTTAAGCTCGCTCTCAGATTGAGAGAGGCCAAGGTCCTATAAGGGTTTTCTTAACAGGTTCTTAATAATTTTATGGCATATTAGGAGAAAGTTAAAATGGCTGATAATAAAGGCGTTTTAGTATTTAGTGAAGTTGCCGAGGACGGCAAACTGGCGGCTATTGCCACCGAATTATTAGGCTGCGGTAAAAAACTGGCTGCCGATCTGGGACAGGAACTTATTACCGTTATAGCCGGCAGCGGTATCAGCGGGCTGGCGGCGGAGGCTGTCGCTTTCGGTGCCGATAAAGTATTCGTTGTCGATGACCCGGCCCTTAAAGATTATCAGAGTGATGCGTATCTGCAGGTTATGGAAAAAGTCGTTGCTCAGGTTAATCCGAGCATAATCGTTCTCGGACAGACCGCCGTGGGTCGTGACTTAGCCCCCCGTTTGGCTTTCAAGTTCAAATCAGCCGCTACTCTTGACTGCGTTGAACTGGCCATTGACCCGCAGTCCAAACTGATGTTACAGACCAAGCCCGTTTACGGCGGTAATGCCCGGGCTATTTTTACTACCGATTCGATGCCCCAGATTGCAACTTTACGTGCTAAAGCAGCAGCTCCGCTTGCCAGAGATGATAGCCGCAAGGGCGAAGTGGTCGCTTTTGCCGCCGGTTTGGATGCCGGTGCGATTAAAGTGAAAACAACCCAGAAGATAAAAGAAGAAGTTACCGGTATCAAGCTGGAAGATGCCAAAGTAATTATTGCCGGCGGCCGTGGTATTGCTAACGCCGATGGCTTCAAGCAGCTTGATGAACTGGCAAAATTATTGAAAGGTGCCGTAGGCGCCAGCCGTCCTCCCTGCGATAATAAATGGATTGCGGACTCGGCTCAAATCGGCCTTACCGGTAAAATTGTCACTCCTGATGTCTATATTGCGGTGGCTATTTCCGGTTCCAGCCAGCATATGGCCGGTTGTTCCGGTTCTAAAGCTATTATCGCCATTAATAAAGACCCCGAAGCCAATATCTTCCGCGAAGCCCGCTTCGGTGTCGTCGGCGATTGGAAGAAGATACTGCCTGCTTTTACAGGTAAAGTCAAAGAATTGATGGCAGGCTAAACACAGGAGGGTTTATTTCCGATGAAATTACGCCGCGTTATCAGTGGATTGCTCCTGGCAGCGTTGCTTTGCGTTATCTTGCCGATGAGTGTATTGGCTGAGGATACAACGACAACAACCACTACTCCAGCACCCACAACTACCACGACGACAACGACTCCGGCTCCGACAACTACTCCGGCGCTGACTACCACGCCTGCTCCTCCGGAAATCAGCCTGACTGTAAAAACCGATTACCCAAAAATTGAAGTTACTTCCGGTAGTTCGGCCTCGTTTCAGGTTAAATTGTTATACGTTAACACGGAAAATAAATCGCCTAAAGAATTCGATTTAATTATCGCATTACCTGACGGCTGGACCGGCTACGTCAACAACTCTTCCGGTACCCGTATTGCCGCCATTAACCTTGATCCGACAAATACTTACGGTACTTCGGTTACCGTTTTCGGCGTTCCTCCTGCTTATTCATCACCCGGTCCGGGAGAATACAAGTTTTCCCTCCAGGTCAGGTCGACTGATTTGTCCCAGAGTATTGACTTAACTGCCACCATCACCGCTCAGTACGTCCTGAGTTTTTACCCCACCGGAGCCACGGCGGTCTACAGCACCACGGCCACTGCCGGTAAGGAAGTTGTCTATTCCGTTACGGTACAAAATATCGGTAGTGCTCCGGTAAATAATATTGCCATGTCTTACTCCGCTCCCGCTAATTGGGTCGTTACTTTCCCGACTCTTAAAATCGATTCTTTGGGTCCCAATGAAAAACAGGTTATGGATGTCAAAATCAAACCGGCAGATAAAGCTATCGCCGGTGACTATATGATTTCACTTACAGCTAATTCCAAACAGGCTCCATCGAAAAGTTTTGATATCAGAGTTAGAGTAAATACCCCGTCATTTTTAGGGATTGTCGGTATTATCGTTATTGTAATTGTTATTGCCGGGTTGGTGTTCGTCTTTATGCGTTTCAGCCGAAGGTAAGATGGATAAGAAATACATTATCGAAGCTAAAGGCTTGACCAAAGAATACGATAAGACTCCGGTTGTAGACGGGCTCGACCTTCAGGTAGAGGAAGGCGAAGTTTTCGGTCTTTTAGGACCTAACGGTGCCGGTAAAACAACAACCATTTTGATGTTATTAGGCTTGACCGAACCGTCCTCCGGCAGTGTATCCGTTTGCGGATTCAGCCCGTCACATCAGCCGTTGAAAGTAAAACGGGTAACCGGTTATATGCCTGAAAAAGTCGGCTTTTATGAGAATCTTACCGCCCGGGAAAATTTACGGTTTATCGCTGAACTGAATAACATTCCTTATAGCGAAATAGACGGCCGGTCTGATGAACTGATGAAATCCGTCGGTATAATGAATGTCGCCGATGAAAAAGTAGGCAAGTATTCCAAAGGCATGAAACAGCGTCTGGGAATTGCAGACGTCTTAATTAAAAATCCCGCGCTGGCCATTCTGGATGAACCTACCTCCGGCCTCGACCCGGACGGCATCGTCCAGATTTCCGAGCTAATCGGAAATCTGCCGAAGCGGGGTACCAGTGTCATCCTGTCATCCCATCAGCTTTATCAGGTACAAAAAGTCTGCAGCCGGGTAGCTATCCTTTCTAAAGGGAAATTGGTCGTCCAGGGTTCTATCGCGGAACTCAGTAAGAAAGCTGCAGCCGGCCGTTGCCGGATTGAAGTTGAGACCAAACAACCTACCCCTGAGTTGGTGGAAAACATTAAGAAACTGAATAGCGTTTCTGGTGTCGATATTAAAGGGGATAGTTTATTAGTTAGTGCCGATACCGACCTCCGCCCGGATATCGCTAAAATAGTCGTACAGAGTAACCTGCCCCTGATTCAGATGAAAATCCAGCAACTGAATCTGGACGATATTTATATGAAATATTTCCACGAGAAGGAGTAACCGGTTTGCGGGCAATCGTTCGTAAAGAGTTAGCGGATTATTTCTCCAGCATGAGATTTTTCGTGCTGCTGGTTCTCACGCTGATTATCACTTTTCTGGCGGTATTCCAGGCTTTCCAGACCATCAAACCGGGAGCCGATACCGAATTCGTTTTTCTGAAGCTTTTTTCCAGCCAGCTGGAAGGTAATTTTTCCTGGCTTATAAACTATGCTAATTTACTGGCGATGTTTTTTATTCCGATATTAGGTCTCACTCTTGGCATAAGTACGGTAAATAGCGAGCGCTCCTCGGGTACGCTCAGCCGTTTGATGGCCCAGCCGGTTTACCGGGATGCTATTATTAATGCTAAAGTATTAACCGGTATTTTTATTATCATCATTATGACGGCGATATCATTCCTTCTCATCACCGGAATCGGCTTGGTGAATTATAATCTTACGTCTTATGACCTTGGTTTCGGTATCCAGCAAATCGGGATCGGCGTGCCGTTCCCGAGCATAGAAGAAATCATCCGGTTATTCTGCTTCTGGGTGATTACCGTAATCTACGGAGCATTCTGGATGGGACTGGCGGTGCTTTTCTCCACCGTTTTCCGTAATATATCCAGTTCGATTTTATCCTATCTGGGTATCTGGCTTATCTTCGGCGTTTTTCTGATGTTCCTCGGTAGTTTCAACTTTGCCAATTCAATGAGTTTCGGAAATTTCCTGGTTGTAAGCCGTTTTTCTCCGTCGTTCTTATTTATGGAAGTAGTAACGTTATTACTGTTCCCTTATACCAGGGGTATGGGTATTTACGTCGAAATATTAGGCGGCGGCGATTCGGTGAATTATTTGATATCGACTCCCCTATCACTCGGGCAAAGCCTGACCGTGGCCTGGCCGCAGACAATCGTTATTATCGCCTTGATGATAATTTGTTTTGCCATCAGCTATTTATTCTTTATGCGCCAGGAAGTCCGCTCGACATAAGAGAAATATCCTTAAAAAATTTATAGGGGCGTCTGGCCAGACGCCCCTATTTTTATTCCATCAAATTAAAAAAGGCGGGTTTTAATAACCCGCCTTTAACACGTCGAATGGATTAATTTAGCCTGCCGCAGCTCCTTTAGCGGCCTGGGCGTCTGTAATTATTTTCTGGGATAAGTGTGCCGGGACCTCTTCGTAACGGCTGAATTTCATCGTGAAACTACCTCTGCCCTGGGTAATGGATTTCATATCGATGGCGTAGCGTAATATCTCCGCTTGCGGTACCTGGGCTTCGACTACCGTATATTCCCCTTCCGGGTTCATACCATGGACTCTCGCCCGCTTGGTATTGAGGTCGCTGATGATATCCCCGATAAAGTCTTTCGGTACCCGGATGCTGATGTCCATAATCGGTTCCAGGATGACGGGGTTTGCCTGCTGCATACCCTTTTTCAGGGCACCGGAACCGGCAATCTTGAAACAGATTTCTGAAGAATCGACCGGGTGGAAGCTTCCGTCGACAACCGTCGCTCGGACATCGATTACCGGATAGCCTGCCAGTACACCCTCCAGGATACCTTCTCTGACACCTTTTTCGACCGCGGGAATGTAGTTACGCGGAATCGCCCCGCCGACGACTTTGTCGACAAACTCGAAACCGCCGCCCCGCTCCATCGGTTCGACCGATAGCACGGCATGGCCGTATTGCCCGTGGCCGCCGGTCTGCTTTTTATGCTTGTATTCCGCCTGGGCTGAGCTCATAATCGTCTCACGGTAGGGTACTTTGGGAATGCTCAATTCAATACTGACGCCGAATTTTCGGGTCAGTTTATCGGCGGCAACTTTAAGATGAGTTTCCCCCAGACCGGATAAAATCGTCTCGTTTGTTCCGGCATCACGGTGCATTCTTAGTGTCGGGTCTTCTTCCAGTAACCGGGCGAGCGAAGTCCCCAGCTTATCAAGGTCGGCCTTGGTTTTGGGCTGTACTGCTTCGCTGAATATTGGTTCTGGGAAGACGATAGATATAAGTTTAACCTGGTTATCCTGAGCACAAAGCGTATCGTTGACACCGGTTACACTGAGCTTGGCTACCGCGCCGATATCACCGGCTTTTACCTGGGTTACAGCCTCCTGGTTTTTACCGCGTACCAGGTAAAGCTGTCCCACACGTTCGACAGCCCCTTTGTTGGTGTTCCATACCTGGGAGTTGCTGCTGATGGTGCCGGTATAAACCCGGAAATAGGTCAACTTACCGACATACGGGTCGGCTGTTGCTTTAAATACCAGTGCTGCCAGCGGGGCACTTTCTGATGGTTCGGTTGTCTGTTCGGCATTATCTTTAATTAATAATACTTTATGTTCTGCCGGTGACGGCAGGTAGGCCGAGATGATATCCATTACCCCGGCGACGCCTACATTTTGCAGTGAAGAGGCCGCCAGAATGGGTATCACTTTACCGCTCATTACGGCTGCCCGGAGTGCGGGTGCCAGTTCTTCATTCTTAATTTCTTCGCCGCCTAAGTATTTCTCCAGTAGTTTATCATCGGTCTCGGCGACTGCTTCGATTAGTTTTTCGCGGTATTTCCCGATTTGTGCCTGCATCGGCTCCGGAATATCTCCCTCTTTTGGGGGGGTGCCGGTATATGACTTCATATTGAGAATATCGACTACACCCTGGTATGTCGTATGGGCTCCGATTGGAATTAGCAGAGGGGCACAGCGGGTACCGAATTTAGCCTGGATCTGGCTTACCGCCTGGTCGAAATTCGCATTCTCCCGGTCCATTTTATTGACTAAAATTAAACGGGCGAGCTTGGCTTCCTCGCTGTATTGCCAGACCTGTTCGGTCCCGACCTCGACACCTGCCAGAGCACTGACTACGATAACCGCACTCTCAGCAACTCCGATTGCCGCTTTAATTTCCCCCAGGAAGTCCGCGTAACCGGGGGCGTCTATAATATTTAATTTCGTACCTTTCCATTCGCAGGGCAGCATCGAAAGGTTAATACTCATCTTGGATTTAACTTCATCAGGGTCGTAATCGGAGGTGGTGGTGCCTTCTTCTATCTTCCCCAGACGGTTGATGGCCCCCGCTGTAAATAGAATTGCCTCGGAAAAGGCTGATTTGCCGGAACCGTTATGTCCCAGCAGCACCACGTTACGTATGTCTTTCAAACCAACTTGTGCCATCTGAACAAACATCTCCTTCTTAGAATCGCCCTTGATATTATAACCGCAGTATGTTGAATTCAGCAAGTAATAAAGCTGAATCTCGAAGATTCAGCAGCTATATTAGCTTAAGACTCTTTTAATAGCTCTATTTACTTCCGCCGAACTCCCCATAGTAAACGATTTCGGATATTTCTTTACGCGGCCGGGCAGCTGCCGGCTGTGACGGATAACCCAGCGGCGTTAGTGATACTACACAGAAACCGGCGGGTACTTTTAATAATGCGGCGACCTTTTGTGCGTCGAATAACCCGACATGGACGGTGCCCAGTCCCAATGCCGCTGCCGCCAGTACCAGGTTTTCCATCGCCAGACCCGTATCGTACATATACCAGTAATTGCCCTTATCGGTTTCCGGCCCGTCTTTCCCGGCTCCGGACCGTCCGATTTCCGCACAGGCGACGAT
>CAZJQF010000027.1:6036-19892 GCA_964547925.1 uncultured Dehalococcoidales bacterium | reverse complement strand
AACTGGCTATGCTGTGCATAAGATCGATATGAAAAGAGATTTAGCCGAACTGCAGCGGAAACTGAAGGTTGGTTTTCAGAACGGGGCACTCTTGTCCAAGGCGCTGACGCATAGCTCTTTCAGTAATGAGAATCCGGGTCTGGAATCTAACGAAAGGCTGGAATTTTTAGGCGATGCCGTGCTGGGACTGGTTATCGGAGAAAAGTTATACCGGGATTTCCCAAACTATCCGGAAGGACGGTTAACCCGGCTGCGGGCAGCACTGGTGAAGCGGGAAACGCTGGCAGATATCGCCGAAAGCATTAAATTAGGCAGTTACCTGTACCTCGGCAAAGGTGAAGAAGCCGGGAACGGACGCGAAAAGCCCGCTAATCTGGCCGGAGGACTGGAAGCCGTTATCGGAGCGGTTTATATGGAAGGCGGCTTAGAGAAAGCCACCGCCTTGATTCTTTTCCTTTTCTCAAGCGAAATCGAAAAGTTCCGAAAAGGCGAAGTTATCGATTATAAATCCGAATTGCAGGCGGTGCTTCAAAGCAAATACCGTCAGCCGCCCGTTTACACGACTATCGAAGCTAAAGGGCCGGACCATGACCGGCAATTTACGGTGGAAGTCAAGATAGATGATAAGGTACTGGGAATCGGTACCGGCCACAGTAAACAGGCCGCGGAAACGGCAGCCGCCCGAGTGGCACTAGAGAAATTGGGCAGCATCTTTACACCGTAATCCACGTCTGGTAAACTAATTTTAAAACCGTATAGTGAGGTATATATGGCAAGTAAAAATTTCAGTAACCGCGAGCAAAAGAAACCTAAGAAGGGTGCGAAAAAAGAGAATATTACAAGTATCGTAACACCCACTCCCGAGGTAGAAGTAATCAAGAAAGTGAGAAAACCCAAGGAAGAAGAGGAAGCATAACTCTTTTTCTCTTGAATATACCGGGACTCTCTTGTTTAACTTGTTTCTATACAGGTGAGGAATAGTGTTTTCCCTTTAAGCATTTTTATCCCCGGTTTCATTTTGAGTTTCGATTATGAATAATCCCGTTGCTCTTCACGCCGTTATTAAAGGACACGTTCAGGGTGTCTATTACCGCGCTTTTACGGAGCACCAGGCCGTTACGCTGGGTTTGACCGGTTACGTCCGTAACTTACCGGCCGGTGATGTCGAGGTAGTGGCGGAAGGGGAGCGGGACAAGCTTGAAGAATTGGTCCAACAGCTTCATACCGGCCCGCCTCACTCCATTGTCAGAGACGTAATTACCGAATGGCAGGACTATTCCGGCAAGTTCGACAAGTTTCAGGTTTTGTATTTCTAACCTCTGTTTTACGAGTGTATTTCTTGACATTATGTTAAAAATTGTGCTATTTTTGTAAATAACCCATTGATTTGGCAGAGGTTAATTCAGATGCAAAGCATAAATAAGAATAGCTTCAACCCGCTACCGTCCTCTATGCTTGCGTCTCTCTCAATCAGGCAGAATATTCCCATACGGAATATTCTCGGCCTTTCTTTAATTACGCTCGTCCTGGTATGAGGGCTCCCGTTTTGTCGGGAGCGTTTCCAGCCGGGACTTTCTAAGTATCTTAGCCAGTCCGTTTCCTGTCCTATTCCAATGAAAATTTATTATTGAAAGCGAGTTAAAGAAATGAAAAGCGATATGATAAAAAAAGGTGTGGAGAGAGCGCCTCATCGAGCTCTGTTACACGCCGTCGGCTGCACCAGAGATGATTTAAACAAACCGTTTATCGGCATCGTCAACAGCTACAGCGAAATCATCCCCGGCCACATGCATCTCCGTGAATTAGTGGAACATACTAAAAGAGGTATCCGTGAGGCGGGCGGGGTTCCTTTTGAGGTCAATACCATAGCCGTTTGCGACGGTATCGCGATGAATCACCCCGGTATGAAATACAGTCTCCCGAGCCGTGAGTTAATCGCCGATTCGGTAGAAATCGTGGCGATGGCGCATGCCTTCGATGCCCTGGTCTTTATGACCAATTGCGATAAGATTATTCCCGGTATGATGATGGCGGCGTTGAGACTGAACATACCCTCGATATTTATCAGCGGCGGCCCGATGCTGGCGGGTTATTATGCTGAACCGGACGGTCAGTTGAGACAGGTCGATTTAAGTTCCACCTTCGAGGGAGTCGGTAAATACTCCGCCGGCAAAATGACGGAACAGGAACTGGAGCGGCTGGAAGAAGTAAGCTGCCCCGGCTGCGGCAGCTGCAGCGGTATGTTCACGGCTAATACGATGAACTGTCTGACCGAAGCCTTAGGTCTCGGCTTGCCGGGCAACGGGACGATTCCCGCCGTCGATATACGCCGGCGTAAACTGGCTTACGAAGCCGGACGACGCATTTTGGGTATACTCGAGAAAAACATCTGCCCGAAGGATATTGTTACGGCTGATGCGATTCATAATGCCATAACGGTTGATGTTGCCCTGGGCGGCAGTACCAATTCGGTTTTACATTTGATGGCTATCGCTCATGAAGCGGGTATCGATTTCCCGCTGCAGTTAATTAACGAAATAAGCAGCCAAACGCCCACTTTGTGCAAGATACGTCCGGCCGGGCATTATCATGTTGAAGATCTAGACCGCGCGGGCGGTATTCCTGCCGTAATGCACGAATTAAAAGGATTATTAAAATTAACTGTAAAAACCGTAAACGAGAAGACACTCAATAAGATAGTTACGGAGAGCCGTGTGGTCGATCCTGCGGTAATCCGTCTGCCGAAAGATGTATACTCACCGGAAGGCGGACTGGCGATATTATTCGGTAACCTGGCCCCGCAGGGAGCGGTGGTCAAGCGGTCGGCCGTAGCTAAAGAGATGATGGTGCACGAAGGTCCGGCCAGAGTATTCGATTCGGAAGATGAAGTAACTAAAGCGATAATGGCTCATAAAATTAAATCAGGCGATGTAGTTGTCATCAGATACGAAGGGCCAAAAGGCGGTCCGGGCATGCGCGAAATGCTGACGCCTACCTCTTTACTGACCGGTATGGGACTGGATAAATCCGTAGCTTTGATTACGGATGGACGGTTCTCCGGGGCGACGCAGGGTGCGGCTATCGGTCATATTTCTCCGGAAGCGG
This sequence comes from uncultured Dehalococcoidales bacterium, assembly GCA_964547925.1. Classification (GTDB taxonomy): domain Bacteria; phylum Chloroflexota; class Dehalococcoidia; order Dehalococcoidales; family JAFGLR01; genus JAFGLR01. The sequence continues at coordinate 16,787 of CAZJQF010000027.1, read as the reverse complement.
CCGCCGGCGGTCCGATTGCGGCGGTTAAGAACGGTGATATCATTAAAATAGACATTCCCAAATTTAAACTGGAAGTAGCTTTAACGAAAAAAGAAATCACTGCCCGGTTGGCCAAGTTACCGAAGTTCGAACCAAGAATAAAAACCGGTTATCTCAAGGACTATACCGAGAAAGTGACCTCGGCAAGCACCGGAGCGGTATTTAATCGATAAAAGGGGACGCGTATGAAACTGACAGGGGCACAGATTGTTTTCGAAACGATGATAAAGGAAGGGGTCGATGTAATATTCGGCTTTCCCGGCGGGGCGGTTTTGCCTTTTTACGATACACTGACACAGTATCCGCAATTAAGACACATACTGGTACGGCACGAACAGGCGGCAGCTCACGCTGCCGATGCTTATGCCCGGGCGACCGGTAAAGTCGGTGTTTGCTTGGCAACTTCAGGCCCCGGGGCGACAAACCTGGTAACGGGTATTGCTACGGCTTATCTCGATTCCGTGCCGGTAGTGGCGCTTACGGGACAGGTTGCCAAACCTTTTATCGGTAAGGATGCTTTCCAGGAAATCGATATCACCGGTATTACGCTGCCGATTACGAAACATAATTATCTTGTGATGGAGCCCAGCTCTCTTTCCCAGGTCGTACGTGAGGCTTTTTATATTGCTAAGACCGGACGTCCGGGACCTGTTTTGATTGATGTACCCAAAGATGTGCAAATAGACCAGGCGGAGTTCCATTATCCGGCTAAACTTGAAATGACGAGCGGCTATAAACCGGTGCTCGAAGGACATAAAGAGCAGATAAAGCGGGCGGTTAAGCTGATTAACGAGGCGAAGCGGCCGGTGATTATTGCCGGGCGGGGCGTTAATATTTCAGGTGCCCACGCCGAGTTAAAGGCGCTGGCGGAGACCGTCCAGATACCGGTTATTACCACGCTGCTGGGTATCAGCTGTTTCCCGGAATCGCATACGCTGAGCTACGGTATGATGGGTATGCACGGTATGGCTTATGCCAATCTGGCGATTAATAATGCGGATCTGGTTATCGCTATCGGTATGCGTTTTGATGACCGGGCTACCGGCCGCGTTAATGGTTTTGCCCCTAATGCTTCGATTATCCATATCGATATCGACCCGGCGGAAATCGGGAAAAACGTCCGCGTCGATGTTCCTATCGTGGGTGATGTGAAAACCGTCTTACAGGCTTTGAATAAGTTTCTAAATCCGGGCAGGCATGTCGAATGGCTGCATCAGGTCGATACCTGGCGCAAGGAGCATCCGTTAACAAATATCCGCGAGTGTGCGGAATTACTGCCGCAATATGTCGTGCAGAAGATATATGAAGTTACGAAAGGTGAAGCGATTATAGCCACCGGTGTCGGGCAAAACCAGATGTGGGCAGCCCAGCACTACTGGTACGATAAGCCGAATCGGTTTATCTCATCCGGCGGTCTGGGTACGATGGGATTTGGGTTGCCGGCGGCGATGGGGGCTAAAGTCGGTTGTCCGAAGGATACTGTCTGGTGTATCGACGGTGACGGCAGCTTCCAAATGAACATACAGGAATTAGCTACGATTGTTCAGGAAAAATTAGCGGTGAAAATCGCTATTTTGAATAACGGTTATCTGGGTATGGTTCGGCAGTGGCAGGAACTCTTCTATGAAAAACGGTACTCTGCAACACCCCTTTACAGCCCGGATTTTGTGAAGATAGCGGAAGCCTACGGCGTGCCGGCAATGCGGGTCGCCCACCGGGTCGATGTCACGCCGGCGATTGAAAAAGCGATGGCCTATGACGGCCCATTCCTGATTGAATTTATTGTCGAACCGGAGGAAAACGTTTACCCGATGGTTGTCCCGGGAGCGTCTTTGGCGGAAGTGCTGGAAGAACCGAAGAAACAGCCCAAGAAAGATTTGGCCAAGCTCACAGCGAGTAATATGTAAGCCGCCGGAAAAGAGGTGAAATGATGTCGAATACAAAACATACTATAGTTGCCCTCGTTGAGGATAAACCTGGTGTATTGAATCGTATCGCCAGCCTGTTCCGGAGGCGAGGTTTCAATATCGACAGTATTGCCGTAGGGCAGAGCGAAACGCCGGACCAATCGCGCGTTACCATTATTGTCGATGGTGCCGCAGCGATGGTCGAACAGGTACGCAAGCAGCTGGTCAAAGTTATCGATGTGGTTAAAGTGTCGGACATTACCAGTGAGAATATCGTGACCCGTGAACTGGCGTTATTTAAAATCAAGGCCAATTCAACCACCCGCAGCGAAATTATCCAGATTGTCGATATCTTCCGGGCAAATATCGTTGATGTAGCGATGGATTCGGTAATTATCGAAGTTACCGGAGATGAAGATAAAATCGAATCGTTATATAATCTATTACGCGGCTTTGGTATTAAAGAAGTAGCCCGCACCGGGAAAATTGCGTTAACCCGCGGCGGCGCCGGACCGATAAACGTATTTGAGGAAAAGGGTCAGCCGGCCGGTCCGAAAAAATAAAGAAAAATAAAGTAGCTTGAGGAGGATATCATGGCGAAAATATATTACGAAAAGGATGCTAATTTAAAATTACTGAGCGGTAAGACTATTGCGATAGTCGGTTACGGCAGCCAGGGGCATGCCCATTCCCAGAACCTGCGCGATAGCGGCTGTGAAGTTATTATTGCCGAGTTGAAAGGCACACCGGGCTGGCAGAAAGCCAAGGACGCCGGTTTTACCGTAATGTCTGCAGCAGAAGCTGCCAAGAAAGCCAATATTATCGTTATGCTGGCGCCGGATACGCTGCAGAAGGGCATCTATGACAGCGCTATAGCCCAGAATTTAACCAAGGGTAAAATGCTGATGTTCGCCCATGGTTTTAATATTCATTACGGGCAAATCGTGCCGCCGGCCGATGTGGATGTAACGATGATTGCTCCCAAATCACCCGGACCGTTAGTCAGACAGATGTACACCGAGGGTAAGGGCACTCCGGCGATTGTCGCCGTGTATCAGGATGCCACCGGCAAAGCCTTGAAACTCGCATTAGCCTACGCCATGGGTATCGGCTGCGCCAGAGCGGGCGTCATTGAGACGACCTTTGCGGAAGAGACCGAGACCGACCTCTTCGGCGAGCAGGCAGTATTATGCGGCGGCGTTTCCGCTTTGATTAAAGCCGGCTGGGAAACTCTGGTAGAAGCCGGATATCAGCCGGAAATCGCTTATTTTGAATGCTTACACGAACTCAAGCTGATTGTCGACCTTATTCAAACCGGCGGTTTAACCCATATGCGCAATTCGGTCAGCGAGACCGCTAAATACGGCGATTTCACCCGCGGCCCGCGTGTTATTAACGATACGGTCAGAGAAGAAATGGCCGAAATCCTGGCTGAGGTTCAGGACGGGACTTTCGCCCGGGAGTGGATACTGGAAAACCAGGTCAGCCGCCCGGTCTATAATGCACTGAAGAGAATGGAAGCCGAGCATCCTATCGAAGTCGTCGGTGCTGACTTACGAAAGATGATGCCCTGGCTGAAGAAGTAGGCATAATTGAAATCCTGTTTTAGATTTATAACCGGAAAAGATATCCGTACCGGAATCAATCTCATACTTATTACCCCCTTCCTCTTGATAGAGGAGGGGGGCTCCATCGGCTGCATCAAAAAATAAGTATGAGGAAGGTTAACAATGAACAGGGTAATTATATTCGATACCACATTAAGAGACGGAGAACAGGCTGCCGGCGGTAGTCTGAACGTTCAGGAAAAATTACAGATTGCGAAACAGTTGGAGCGTCTGAACGTAGATGTCATCGAAGCCGGTTTTCCCGCCAGTTCTCCCGGTGATTTCGAGGCCGTTAATACCATCGCCAAAGATGTCCGTAAACCGGTAATTTGCGGCTTGAGCCATGCCAATAAAGACGCCTTAGCCCGTACCTGGGCGGCGTTAAAAGTAGCGGCACATCCGCGGATTCACCTTTTCTTATCCGCTTCCGATGTCCATCTGGTATATCAACTGAAGAAAAGCCGGGAAGAAATTCTGGAAATGGCTTGTGACTCGGTGGCGCGCGCGAAAAAGTATACCGACGATATCGAATTTTCGCCTATGGACGCCAGCCGGACGGAGCCGGAATTTATATACCGTATAGTAGAAGCGGTTATCGATGCCGGTGCCAAAACGGTAAATATTCCCGATACCGTCGGTTATGCCATACCTGCGGAGTTCGGTAAACTGATTGCCGGTATTTTTAAGAACGTTAAGAATGTAAATAAGGCGACTATCAGCGTACATTGCCACAATGATCTGGGTTTAGCCGTGGCGAACAGTCTGGAAGCGGTGAAGCAGGGGGCACGGCAGGTGGAATGTACGGTAAACGGCATCGGCGAACGGGCCGGCAACGCTTCGCTGGAGGAAATCGTGATGGCGATTAAAACCCGCCGGGATTTCTTTAGGCTGGATACAGGCATTAATACGGCGGAAATATATAACTCGAGCCGACTGGTGCGTGATTTAACCGGTTTTCCCGTGCAGCCGAATAAAGCGATTGTCGGCGGAAATGCCTTTCGCCATCAGTCCGGTATTCACCAGGACGGCGTTATCAAGATGCCGATAACCTATGAAATCATGGACCCGAAGACCGTCGGTATTCCGTCCAGCAGTCTGGTGTTGGGTAAGTTAAGCGGACGGCATGCCTTCCGGCAACGGCTATCCGAACTGGGCTACGACCTGAGCGAAGATGATTTCAACAAAGCCTTCCAGTCTTTTAAAGAAGTAGCCGAAAAGAAAAAAGAAGTTTCGGATAAAGATATCGAATCGCTGATAGCTGAAGAGCAGCGTACTATTGCCGAAACATATCATCTTGACCGGATTCAGGTAACCTGCGGGGACCGCGGCATCCCGACCGCAGCAGTCAGGCTGGTCGGGCCGGGCGGTAGGATACTGGAAGATGCCGCTCTGGGTACCGGGCCGGTTGATGCGGTATATAAAACAATCAACCGGATTGTAGATGTACCGAATACCTTAACGGAATTCAGCGTGAAATCGGTTACGGAAGGTATCGATGCCATCGGTGAAGTAGTTATCCGAATCGAGAGTGACGGCATAACTTATACCGGGCGCGGTGCCGATACGGATATTATCGTGGCCAGCGGGCGGGCTTATATGAATGCGCTGAACCGCCTGATTGCGGTTAGAAAGCCGGATGTAAAACCGGCGAGGAAAAAATAAGGTGAGAGTTGAGTTAATTGCTGCCTTACAGGTACTTTTAGCTGCGGCTCTGGGTGCGGTGATTGGTTTCCAGCGGGAAAGAGCTCACCGTCCGGCCGGTTTACGCACGCATACCCTGATTGCCGCCGGAGCAGCTTTATTTACAGCTCTTTCAGGCCTGATATCTCCGGACGGTGACCCGACACGTGTCGCGGCCGGGGTAGTCACCGGTATCGGTTTTCTCGGTGCCGGTACCATTTTGCACCGTTCGCGGTTTGTGGAGGGTTTAACTACCGCCGCGAGTGTCTGGGTAGTCGCCGCCATCGGGATGGCGGCCGGCAGCGGTCATTATATTCTGGCAGTAATATCTACTGTAATCGTTTTCCTCGTTCTTCTTATTCCCCACCGGGATGAAAAAGAGCACAAAGATACATAATACTTGGGAAGGATGATTAAATGAATTTATCGGAAAAAATATTAGCTGCTCATTCAGGGAAAAAGAATATAACTCCGGGTGAATTTATCAACCCGAAGGTCGATGTAATTCTGGCTAACGATATCACGGCACCTATCGCTATCCGCGAGTTCCGGCGTATCGGTGTGAAAAAGGTTTTCGACCCGAAGAAAATTGTGCTGGTAGCCGACCACTTCGTACCGAATAAAGATATCGCTTCGGCGGAGCAAACCAAAATGATGCGCGAATTCGCAAAAGAATTCGGCGTGATGTTCTACGACGTCGGGCAGATGGGTATCGAACATGCTTTGCTGCCGGAACAGGGTATCGTATTACCCGGTGATGTGGTCGTAGGCGCCGATTCGCATACCTGCACCTACGGGGCTTTAGGGGCATTCGCTACCGGTATGGGCTCGACCGATATCGCCGCGGCAATGGCTACCGGTGATATCTGGATGAAAGTCCCGACCACTATCAAATACGTTTTCCACGGTAAGCCGGGGAAATGGGTCGGCGGTAAGGATTTTATCCTGTATACCATCGGCCAGATCGGTGTTGATGGGGCTCTTTACGCTTCGATGGAGTTTACCGGTGAAGCGATTGACGCTCTGGAAATGGATGACCGTTTTACAATGTCGAATATGGCTATCGAGGCCGGCGGTAAGGCAGGTGTTTTCAAATTCGATAAGAAAACGGAAGCGTACGTCAAATCAAGAGCGAAAAGAAAATATACGGTTTACGAGGCGGATAACGATGCCGTTTACGATAAAGTAATTGAGTTTGATGTGAACGGTATGGAACCGCAGGTATCCCTGCCGCATCTGCCTTCGAATACAAAACCATTAAGTAAAATCGGCAAAATAGAAGTCGACCAGTCCGTCATCGGCAGCTGCACGAACGGACGGCTGAGTGATTTACGGATTGCGGCACAGATTCTTAAGGGTAAAAAGGTGCATCCGGGACTGCGGTGTATCGTAATCCCGGCAACCCAGCAAATCTATCTCGACGCAATGGCGGAAGGTTTATTGGAGATATTTGTGCGTGCCGGAGCGGCGGTCAGCACACCGACCTGTGGCCCGTGTCTCGGCGGCTATATGGGCGTTCTGGCAGCCGGAGAAAAGGCTATTTCTACGACTAACCGGAACTTCGTCGGCCGGATGGGTCATACCAAGTCGGAAGTTTATCTGGCCAACCCGGCGGTGGCCGCGGCCAGTGCGATTACCGGCTATATTGCCAGCCCGGAAGAAGTAATGTAACAGGCGGTGCATTATGGCTACGCTAAAACGTTCCTGGCGGGAAAAGCTGCTCGACAGCAAGGACATGCCCAAAGTCGTCGAAGTAAGTGAAAAGATGAGCCAAAAGTGGGGCAGCGGTACTTGTGTGATTCCCGCTCCGATAGAAGTAGATGAAATTATGCGGAGCGTACCGGCAGGTAAGCTTATTACCATAAATATCATCCGGGAAAAACTGGCTAAAAAGTATAACGCCAGCTTCGGGTGACCGATAACGACCGGCATCTTTGCCGGCGTCGCCGCCCGGGCGGCGGAAGAAGATGCGGCGGAGGGTAAACAGAAAATCACGCCGTACTGGCGGACGCTGAAAGAAGGCGGCGTGTTGAATGAAAAATTTCCCGGCGGTATGCAGGCTCAGGCCGAGCGGTTAACCAGAGAAGCTCATACTGTCGAGGCTAAAGGTAACAAACTTAAGGTTAAGGATTTTGAAAAGAAACTGGTAAAAGTTTAGAGGAGTTCTTAAATGTTAAAAGGTAAAGTATATAAATACGGGGCCAATGTGGATACGGACGCGATTATTCCCGCCCGTTACCTGAATGTATCCGACCCTGCATTATTAGCCAAACACTGCATGGAAGATATCGACAAAGAGTTCGTAAATAAGGTGCAGCCGGGCGATATCATTATGGCGACCACCAACTTCGGTTGCGGTTCTTCCCGGGAACATGCTCCGCTTTGCATTAAAGCTGCCGGAGTGTCCTGCGTGATTGCCAAAACGTTTGCCCGGATTTATTTCCGCAACGCCATCAATATCGGGCTGCCTTTACTCGAATGTGAAGAGGCAGTCGATAATACGGAAGCCGGCGATATTTTGGAAGTCGAACTGGCAACTGGTAAAATAAAAAATATAACCCGTAATAAAGAGTTTACCGCCAGGCCTTATCCTGAGTTTATGTCTCAGCTTATCGGCGCCGGCGGGTTAATCGACTATACCAAAAAGAAATTGGGAGTCGGGTAATATTAGAATCTGATTTAAGATTTGGGATTTATGATTAATGCATTCTTAAATCTTATTTCATAAATTTTTATGATTGGAGAAAGGGAGTTTTTTAAGTGAAGTTTAACATAGCGGTTTTACCCGGTGATGGAGTCGGTCCTGAATTAGCCGTCGAAGGCGTAAAAATACTACAGATCATCGGCAAGAAATTCGGTCACGAGTTCGAATTAAAATACGGGCTTATCGGCGGAGCCGCCATCGATGAGCAGGGGACAGCTTTTGCACCGGAAACCCTGAAGATATGCAAGGCTTCGGACGCCGTATTTCTTGTTTCTGTGGGCGGTCCGAAGTGGGATGACCCGAATGCCAAGACACGGCCGGAAGACGGCCTGTTGGCCGCCAGAAAGGGCCTGAAACTGTTTGCCAACCTGCGTCCGGTCTTTCTATATCCGGAACTGGTGGATGCCACCAACTTCAAGCCGGAAGTAGTCAGGGGCGTCGATTTTATTGTTGTCCGCGAATTGACCGGCGGCCTTTATTTCGGGAAGCCGAAGAAACGCTGGACGACTCCGACCGGACGCAAAGGCGTCGATTCGATGGTCTATTCCGAACACGAAATCGAGCGTATTGTCAGAGTCGGTTTCGAATTAGCCCGGAGCCGGAAAAAGAAACTGGTTTCCGTGGATAAAGCCAATGTTCTGGAATCATCGCGGTTATGGCGGCAGGTTGCCTGGGAAGTCGCTAAAGATTATCCGGATGTGGCGATAGAGAATATGCTCATCGATACCTGTTCGATGCGGTTCATCCAGAATCCGCGTTATTTTGATGTTCTGGTAATGGAAAATACGTTCGGCGATATTATTACCGATGAAGCCTCCACGCTGGCCGGTTCGATGGGTATGCTACCCTCCGCCAGTTTGGCCGGTGTTCCGGCAGAAGGCAAGCGGGTGTTCGGTATGTACGAACCGATTCACGGTAGTGCTCCCAGCCACGCGGGTAAAAATGACATCAATCCGGTTGCGACGATAAACAGCCTGGCGATGATGTGCCGTTACTCGTTAGGTTTACCGGCTGAAGCCAAAGCAATTGAACAAGCCGTAGAACAGACGTTGAAAGCCGGTTTCCGCACCTATGATATAATGAGCGAAGGATGCACTAAGATGGGCACCCGCGAAATGGGCGACGAAATAGCTAAACGGATTTAAGGTTCAGACCTTATGATTAATGAATTCTTAAATTAATAAGCAGTAGTGGAATAGTTTAGATGGCAAAGAAAACAATACAGCTTTATGATACGACGCTGAGAGACGGAGCACAGCAGGAAGGGATTTCCTTCTCCGTAGTCGATAAGCTGCGCATTGTGCAGAAGCTCGACGAACTGGGCATCGATATCATTGAAGGCGGCTGGCCGGGTTCGAATTCCAAGGATGCCGAATTTTTCCGCAAGGCCAAAGAGCTGAAATTAAAAACGGCCAGACTGGCAGCTTTCGGCAGCACCCGGCGGGCAAATGTTAAAGCCGAAGACGATGATAACCTGGCGGCCCTCGCTAACGCAGGTACGCCGGTGGTTACCATAGTCGGTAAGAGTTCTGAGCCTCAGGTTATCCATGTTTTACAAACAACACTTGAAGAAAACGTAAATATGGTCGCCGATTCGGTACGTTTCTTAAAATCGAAAGGTCTGTATGTCATTTACGATGCCGAGCACTTTTTCGATGGATTTAAGGCTAATGCCGCTTATTCTCTTCGGGTATGTAAAGCGGCTTCCGAAGCCGGCGCCGATTGTATCGCTCTGTGCGACACCAACGGCGGTTCGCTGCCGGCGGATATCGTTAACGCCGTAACCGAAGTCAGAAAAGTAACGGATACACCGCTGGGTATCCACGTGCATAACGACGGCGAACTGGCCGTAGCTAACTCACTGGCAGCGGTGAGCGCCGGTGTAACCCAGGTTCAGGGCACCATCAACGGTTACGGAGAACGCTGCGGTAACGCAAACCTATGCTCCATCATACCCAATCTGCAATTTAAGATGGGCTGCGGTTGTGTTACCGATGTTCAGATGAAAAAACTGATTGAGGTCGCCCGTTTTGTCGCCGATGCGGCAAATCTTGGCTTAGCTCCGAATTTGCCTTATGTGGGTGCGAGCGCTTTTAGCCATAAAGGCGGTCTTCATGTCAACGCCATCCGGAAATGGGTGGACAGCTACCAGCACGTCGATCCCGCGAAAGTCGGCAATCGGCTCAGGGTAGTTATTTCCGAGCTTTCCGGCAAAGGAAGCATAATCTTTAAAGCTGAGGAGATGGGGTTAAATCTCTCCGGTCAGAGTAAAGAAGCTAAAGAATTACTGGAGCGTGTGAAACTGCTGGAAAGCCGCGGTTTTCAATACGATAATGCCGAAGCGTCTTTCGAGTTACTGGTGCACCGTACTAAGCCGGAATACAAACCCCCTTTCGAACTGGTCGATTTTTTGGTGGTCATCGAGAGGGAGCGCCGCACTTCGACCAAGAACGGGTGCGAGGAATCGTTATCCGAGGCGATGGTTAAAGTTAAAATCGGCAATGAAATTTTCCACACGGCGGCGGAGGGAGACGGCCCGGTCAATGCCCTCGACCAGGCTCTTCGAAAAAGTCTGCTGCCCTCTTATCCCAGGCTGTCCAAAATAAAGCTTGTCGATTATAAAGTCCGTATTCTGGAAGAAAGTGTCGGTACCGGCTCGTCCGTACGCGTTTTAATCGAGTCTACCGACGGGAGCAGTAACTGGCGGACGGTCGGCAGTTCCACTAACATCATCGAAGCTTCCTGGCTGGCTTTGGCGGATAGTCTGGAATACTGGCTTATCAAGCATAAAACATAAGCTTTTTGCTTGTGTTT
>CAZJQF010000027.1:3060-5936 GCA_964547925.1 uncultured Dehalococcoidales bacterium | reverse complement strand
CGGAAAACACGATAAGATAGCGACAACCGTTTTTTATTTTTACTCGGAAGGAGAATCTTAACTATGACAAAATGGCATGATTTCCTGATGCAAAATGGAGAACCACCCTCATGGCCTTACCCGCTGCGTTATGACAAAGAACAAGAAATCGAAGCAGACGTTCTGGTCATCGGCGGCGGTATTGCCGGATGCTGGGCAGCTATCAGTGCTGCCAGGAAGGGCGCAAAAGTTGTTTTGGTAGAAAAGGGTGATACCGTCCGCAGCGGCGCCGGAGGACCCGGAGTTGACCACTGGTGTGACGCACCCGCCAACCCGTTATCAAATGTCGACCCGGACGAATGGGCACGGGGCATGACCCGGCATCCATACAGTAATGGCATCGGCACCCAGATACAGTGCCGCGAGGACTGGGATACGTTGCTCGAAATGGAGCAAATGGGCGGTAAAATCAGAGATACCGGCGATGAGTATGTCGGAGCTCAGGGACGCGATCCGAAGACCAAGTTAATGATATCACCGCGTTATATCTGGTCGCGCGGATACACCAGTGAGAAAGACAGTAAAAAACTAGCCGATGACCCAAAGGCAAAACCGACCAATGTTGTTGTCCGCGTGTGGGGCACCACCTTCAAACCCATTTTAAAGAAAGAATGCAAGCGGCTGGGCGTTAAAATATTCGACCGTGTGATGGTAAGCAGCCTCTTAACCAAAGACGGCGTACCGGGTACTAAGGTGATAGGAGCTACCGGCTTCAATAACCGCACCGGTGAGTTCATGATATTTAAATCGAAAGCGACGATAATTGCGACAGCGGGAGATTTTTCTCTCTACTTGTTGAATACGGAATTAGCGGGGTATAACTATTTCCGTTCCCGTAACGCTGCCGGTGACGGCGAAGCGATGTTATGGAGAGCCGGCGCCGCCATGACGGTAATGGAGCGGACCTTTGTTTGGCCGGTGGGCACCGGCTTCAGGCATACCTGGTACGGCGGGGCCGGGGACGCCAGCTACGAAAATGTCGTGATTGTCGATGCTAACGGTAAGAGAGTTCCATGGCCGACACAGGGGTGGGCGGACGGTGGGGAAATGATTCCGCCTCCGGAAATAATGGAAAGCATCCACCGGGGTATTATGTCGGGCGAATACGCGTTGCCCTTCTACGGTGATTTCCCCGGAATGTCGGATATCGAACGCAAGGTTACCTGGAACCTCATGCTGGGAGAGGAATCGAAGACAAAAGTCATCATCGATTCTTTTGAGAAAGCCGGATTCGACCCGAGTAAAGACCAGCTGATGTGTTACAAATATATCGAAGGAAACAGTCCTGCCCAGTGGCGTACGCCGTCCGGCGGCGGCCCGGTCAACGACTGGAACCTGAAAACGACTCTGGACGGCTTATACGTTGCCGGAGAGTTGATGTACTCCCCGAACGACCACAGCTTTGCTGCCTCTACCGGTAGATACGCCGGCCGAAAAGCGGCGGAGTATGCCGGTCAGATAGAGCAGGTTAAAATTTCCAAAGAGCAGATCGCGAAGGAAAAAGCCCGCGTTTATGCTCCCGTAAAACGCACCAGCGGTATCGATTGGAAAGAATTGAACGCCGGTATCGCTAAGGCGATGCAGTATTTCGGTAGCGAATACAAGACGGACTTGCTTTTCAAGATGGGACTCGATGCTCTGAAAGAACTGGAAGAAGTGCACGTACCGCGCCTGTACGCTCTGGATCCGCATAAGCTAATGCGGTCGATTGAAGATTTAAGCTTACTGACCCACGGGCAAATCGTCCTGCAGGCGTCCCTGGCACGTAAAGCCAGCAGCCGGGCGTTAGGCTTCTTTAGAATCGATTATCCGCAAATGGACCCGCCGGAGTGGAATAAATTCCTTACGGTCAAATTATTACCCAACGGTAAGGTCGATGTGGGTGAGCTGCCGTTTAATTACGCCGGTGACTTGAAAGCCAATTACGAAGCTAATAATAAAGACTACACCGGTGTCTATAAAAAATAGCGGGGAGAATGAAATGCCTCAGAAAAAAACATACGCTTTAACCAATATCGTTACACCGAACACGCCGGTAATTTTTAATGATGAGATATGTACCGGGTGCAACCACTGTCTTGAGGTTTGCCAGGTGGATGTGTATATCCCTAATCCCGAAAAGGGTAAATCGCCCATCATTTTACATCCTGACGAGTGCTGGTACTGCGGGTGCTGTGTAAACGCCTGTCCTAATAAAGGTGCTATCACTTTCAACTGGCCGGTCCAGCAGCGCGTGCACTGGAAAAACAAGAAAACCGGCAAGGTCTCCCAGGATAGAAGTAATAGTAAATAGTCCTGATTGATACAATAATTAAGCCGCTTCTCCGATAGCCATTACGGCAGAAGGAGTAAGCGGCTTAATTTTATCCTGTATTTTTAATATAATAAATAATCATACGGGGAACAGCCGGTATTTATTATTTGGCAAACAGCTTCGTACTGAGGTATTTTTCTCCTCTGTCCGGTAATATCGCTACGATGGTTCCGGACTCTATTTTCTTGGCAAGTTCCAGCGCGGCGTACATGGCGGCGCCGCTGCTCATCCCGACGAAAATGCCTTCCTGCTTCACGATTTGCCGCGTCATCTCGTAGGCAGCCTCGGTCTCGACCATTATCGTAATGTCGATTTGGGACGGGTCGTAGATAGAGGGGACGATGGCCTCTTCCATATTTTTCAAACCCTGGATGTAATGGCCTTTAACCGGGTGGGCGCAGACCGTCTTAATATTAGGATTGTGCTTTTTCAGAGCTTTGCCGACGCCCATAATCGTGCCGGAGGTACCGATAGCCGAGACGAAATAGTCTATTTTACCTCCCGTCTGGTTCCAGATTTCTTC
>CAZJQF010000027.1:0-2960 GCA_964547925.1 uncultured Dehalococcoidales bacterium | reverse complement strand
CCCGGTATCAAAACCGGCTGTCCGATTTTCCGGTAGACCTCCGGAATATCCGGGTGTCCGGCCGGGAACGCCCGTGTCGCCCCCTTGCGGTGAACACAGAGCGTTTCCTTCTTACCGTTAACCGTATGCTCTTCTATTTTAGCAATATTGTGGCAAACATCGTAAATTTGCTGCAGTCCCAGCTCGCGCGGACTTTTATCCAGCACGTGCATTAGCGACTCTCTGGTCCAATGCGTGATGAACTGGCGGTTCGCCCAGGCGTAATTGGCCCCGCAGGCCATTGCCGCTAAATAATTCTGGCCCTCCGGTGATTCCACCGGGGCACAGACCAATTGCCGGTCCGGTAAATCGATACCGAAACGGCTGACGGCGTTTTGTAACAGTTTCAAATAGTCACTGCAGATTTCGTGGCCGAAGCCTCGCGAACCGGTATGTATCCAGATTAAGACCTGGCCTTTGTCCTGAATCCCCATTCCTTTCGCAATGTCCGGTTCGAAAATTTCATCTACCACGCTGATTTCCAAAAAATGGTTCCCCGACCCCAGCGTTCCCAGTTGAGGTATGCCGCGCTGTTTGGCCCGCGGACTCACTTTTTCCGGATTGGCGGATTTGAGACAGCCTTTTTCTTCGGTGACTTCGATATCTGAAGCTTCGCCGTAACCCTTTTCCACGGCCCAGCGGCTGCCTTTTAACATCACTTCGTTCAGTTCTCGCTCGCTAACCCTTATTTTACCTTCCGAACCGAGTCCCGACGGAACGTTAACAAAAAGGGAATTCACTAATTTTTCGATTTTCGGTTTAACTTCTTCGGCGGTCAGGTTGGTGCGTAACAGCCGGATACCGCAATTGATATCGAATCCCACACCGCCCGGGGAAACCACGCCGTCCCTAACCCTGGTAGCGGCTACGCCGCCGATGGGGAATCCGTATCCCCAGTGAACGTCCGGCATCGCCATCGAATATCCGACTATACCCGGCAATAAGGCGACGTTAGCTACCTGCTGGGCTGCCTGCTCCTCCCAGATTTTATTGAGCATATCTTCGGTAGCATAGAGGAGACCCGGCACGCGCATGCCGGGCTTATAACCGGCAGGTATTTGCCACCGGTAATCATCTACTTTCTTTAATATTTCCTGCCATTCTGGAGACATCGTATTAACTCAAACCTATATATCGAAATAAACTCTGGCATGGTAAAGACCGTTATATTTAATTTCCAACCGATGATAGGTAGTTGCCTTAATCCCGGTCTTTATCCGGTGGCGATTGGTATCTACTTTTTCTCCGAATACTATGGCTTTGAGATGTTTAGGTTCTAATTCTGTAATCTCGAATTTCTTCCCGAGAAACTGCTGCGTATCGAAAAGAAAAACCAGTTCGTTCAGCCACGCTACCAGGAGACTCTCTATATCGGCAGCTTCAACGGTAACTTCACGTTTCGATTCCGCCCGCACGCGTTTCAAATCGGCAATAATACTGAAAACGCCTTTGGCGGCATTGGCGAAGGTTTCTTTCAGGTCTTGGCCGTAGGCCATGATACCGATGTCCGCGGTATGTTCCAGTATTTCAAAATCTCTCATTAACGGTTTTACAGGCATAAATCAATTATAACACCGATTCTGAAGGACTGGTTAAAAGATGTAGAGACACGGCATGCCGTGTCTCTTGAGAAATTATTAAGTCAGGTTAGCGGTCGTTTAATTGTTGTCTCAACCGGAAGAGCGCTGCTAACGCCGCGAGGCTTCGCATGCTGTCGCGGTGCGGTAAAAGTCTCTGGTGGAAGCTGGTTTTACCTTTGGCATCCGCAAAGCCGATATAACATTCTCCGGCAGCTACTTGTTTATCGTCCAGGCCGCCCAGTCCGGTAACGCTTAGACCGATATCAGCTTTGAGCTTTTCTTTCGCTATTGCCGCCATTATTTCAGCGGCTTGAGCGGAAATATCCGAGGAGGAAACGGCATCCGGGGGGATGCCGAGAGTAATTTCAGTGTGGTTATCGGAGGCGAGGAAACCCCCTTTAAAGAAGGACGCAGCATTATCTGCCTGATTGAGCATGGAGCTTAAAAGCCCGCGCGTACCGTCATCGAAAACAGCCAGCGTTAACTTTTTCCCAATAGCCGTTTTTCCAATAATTCCCGGCAGAGTGTCTTCGTCATAGCCCCAGATATTGGCAGAGAGTATAGCTACAATCTGTTTTTCTGTTTCTTTAATCAAGTCAGAAGCATTATCACCTCTGGCGATTAACCGCAGATGTATGCCGTCCGGTTTGGCATATATCCCGAGGGTAGGGTTCACCGGTTTGAAATAGGGAGCTATCATTTCGTTTACTTTAGCTTCGCCGAGTCCGTAGACTTTGATAGTGTGAGTCAAGACTATTTTGCCGGCGAATTTCTTCTGTAAGTCAGGCTTTACGTAATTTGCCCACATCGGCATCATTTCCCGTGGCGGGCCCGGCATAATGATGATTGTCTTGCCGTCCTTCTCGACCCACCAGCCCGGAGCGGTGCCGTATGGATTAGGGATACTCCGCCCGGAAGGAATGAGCATGGCCTGGCGGAGATTATTCAGAGGCATATCCCGGTGCATTTTCCCGAAAAATTCCCGCAGGTATTTTTCTAATTCGGCATCGAGTGTCAGAGGCTCGTTAAGTGCCTCAGCCAGACATTCCCGGGTTAAATCATCGTCGGTAGGACCTAATCCACCGGTGGTAAGGATTAAATCGGTACGTTTTAGAGCCTGCTTAAAGACGTCGGTCAACTGGTCCCTGTCATCGCCGGAAGTCGTAATCCGGCCGGCCTCTACACCGAGCGTGTGCAGTTGCGACGTCAGATAGCCGGCGTTAGTATCCGTTATCTCTCCCATTAATATTTCCGTACCGATAGATATAATTTCCGCTTGATTGTGAACAGTCATAGTAACTCCTGAGTAATCTTAACACAAATGCGGACTCGGTTTGAATT
>CAZJQF010000026.1:14775-20267 GCA_964547925.1 uncultured Dehalococcoidales bacterium | reverse complement strand
GGAGTCCCCATGTCTTCGATTGCTATTACGTTGTACACAACGTATTTCGTGCAGGACCCTCAGTCACCCACCGCGGCGACGACCGCATCTACCCCCTTTGCCCAGTCCCGGAATTTCTCCCGGTTTTCGGTTTCGGACTCAATTACATTAACGGTAAGTGAGTAAAACGGAACCGTCTCGATACCCGGGAACCGTTCTTTAAGTCGCTTTGCGACTACATCCAGCATGGGTTTGGCAGACCGTTTGTAGTTAACGAACAAGCCGATTTTCTTACCTTCTAAGGTACCGGTAACCCGCGGCGAGATACCCCGTAATGGGATAGGGTCAACTTCGGCCCACGGATTGAGCACTTCGTATGATGATTTTGCTGTATTTTCTGCCATACCCACCATCCTTTATTTACTTAATTCAGATTTTATTTTGTTATCGATATTCCAAAATGATAGAGTAATTATATATTTAACGTTCGGTTGCCGCTCTAATCTGCGGTTTAACCCTTGAACATTTTCGCCATCACTCCGGATATTTCCGGATAGATTGCCCGGGTATCCAGTTCATGGATGAATTTTGCAGCCGGAACTACCGCACCTACGGTATTTGCATATTCACTGGCCAAAGTCCAATCTTTATTACCGATATACTTAGACGGAACCGGACGGGACACCGAAGTCGTAACGCCTTTTTGGGCTTTCAACAGAAAATCGATATAATTCAGGTTCCAGTTGCCGGCGGTACTAACCTTCATAACATCTAACATCTTCTGCAGGTCCAGACCGGCTTTTAACCCGACATTCAATCCTTCCCAGGTGACTGCTCCAATAGCCATAGCTATCAGGTTGTTAATAATTTTAAAGGCTTGCCCGGTGCCGATAGGACCGACGTGAAAAACGTGCTTGGCGATGGCTTCAAGTACCGGAAGACAATACTCGAAATCAGCCTTATCACCACCGCACATCATCGTCTGGCTGCCGATTTCTTCGCCGGAGCCGTCCTTACTCATCCCTACATCGATTACCCGGACATCTTTCTGTTTGGCTCTATCGTAAACGGTTTTAACGTAATCCGGTCCGACGGTACTGCAAACCATAATCACCGAGCCCGCTTTTATACCTTCCATCAGGCCGTCTTTGCCGAAGATTATGGTTTCATTATCGGCAATATCGTTGACAATACTCACGATAACGTCGCTGTTAGCGGCCACTTCCCGGGGGGTTTTCACGGCTTTGGCCCCCAGCTTTTCCATCTCCTGAACCGGTTCAGGTCTCAACTCGCAAACGGTGAACGGGAATTTCCCGGCAGCTATACTTCTTGCCATCAAGAATCCCAGATTCCCCAATCCGATTTGGCCGACTTTCAAAGAAGACATAAGCACCTATACCTTTCCTGTTTTTAAATCGGCGGATGAAAAACAATTATTGTACCGGTTGCAATCATCCGCCGGTGATAAAGGCACGACTCGCCCTAATGTGTTTCCGTCAGGATAACACCCTGTTTTACAAGCTGATTGCGTAATGATTGATAATCAACCTTCCGCGGTTCTATATTATTCTTTACGGCTAATGCAGCGGCGGTTCCGGAAGCTTCACCCATCGCAATACAGTGCGGGATAAGATTGACTCTTTCATTGGCTCTAACGTCCGAGGCGAAGCTGCGGCCGGCGACCAGCAACCCGTCAACCTTAGCCGGTACCAGAGCACGGTAAGGAAGATACATATGGGCACTCGCGGCGTCCGGAGGGCCGTAATGAGGGAAAATAGCGATTGTATCGTCGTACTTTTTACCGCTCTTCAAATCATCAAAGGAAACGTCATATTCACCGGTTAACCGCCGGCTGCCCCGCGTCCCGAGCTGGGGGGCCGTATCCAGAATAAAGCTATTCTCAAAAGTGGGGATATTCTTCTTCATGAAGGCATGCCCCCGCCGCATTATCTCGCGCATCTCAACTTCTACTTTGGTGAGGTCTTCGATATTAAGACAATTACCGCCCGGTATCCAGTTGTTTACCCACATAACATCATTACGGGGGGTTGCGAAAGCTAACAGCATTGTGCCGGCGACTTTAGTCAGCTCGGCTATCATGTCGTTATATTCCTTCGGGTTAGCATCTCTGAATTCAGCTAATTTCTTATAATCGCAGTCACCGATGCGGAAGACCAGAGCCAGCATCGAATTTCTGAGCTTGGGATCCATTGTGGCGTCAAACGCGGCTCCGGCTGAGGGGAGAAGGTCGCCGTCCCCGGTACCATCGATAATGACCTTACCCAGTACCGCGTATCTGCCCGATTTACTCTCAAAAATAACGCCTTTAACTTTATTATCCTCGACGATAGCCTGAGTACCCCATGCATGGCAGAGTAATTTAACTTTAGATTCCATTACCATGTCGTTCAAGACGCATTTTAATAACTCGGGGTCCATCCATGCCGCTAACGATATTTTGCCGTTACTGACGTTACCTAAATAATGACGCCATTTAGCTACCAGTTTTTCATCGGTCGAGCCCAGTTCCTCTTTCTTGGGATGCAGGCTGCCGCCGATGGGTTCCAGCCTATCGAGCCATTCTTGGCAGAGACCGGCAATCTGGGGCTTTCCGCTGGCGCCGCTTAAACTTGGCAGTAATATCACGATACCGCCGGAAGCCATGCCTCCCAGGTGTCCGTATCTTTCGATAAGGATGGTTCTAGCACCGTTCCTCGCGGCAGCGATTGCGGCGGAATGACCGCCGGGACCGGCGCCCACGACCACGACATCAGCTTCGTAAAAAACAGAAGTTTCTCTGGCGGCCTCATGAATTGTCTTACCGGGAATTGTTGGTAATATCATCGTATGTCCTCCTAATGATTAATTATTTTTAACTGAATCCAATAAATTGGCGCGGTCTAAGGGGAAAATGTTCATTAATATCATCTCAAAATATAAATGGAAATAGCAAGTCGTATTTTATTAATAGTCAGACAAGTATTAAGGTGTACTAAATAATGCTGTAAAGGTAAATTAAATGATTTAATCCGGTTTAACCGACCGGCGGTCTCTTATTGGGAGGCGGCGGGTTTTTCATGCCGATACGGAAATACTCACCGGTTTCTTTGCGTTTCCAGCCGACCCGCTGGTTCATCGGAAACTCCATGCTGATGGCTCCCGGAATTGGGCATTCTTCGACACAGCAGCCACAAAACCAGCACTCGTCAGGATAGACTACGACGGGCGGTTCGCCTTTTTCCCGGTTGGGTAGAAGAACGTCGGAGCGGCATGCCTCGACACAGGTATTGCAGCCGGCACAGAGCTCGGCATTGAACGTAACACACTGATTCGGTGTCATCGGGTTCGGCATAACATAAGTCTTATTTTCCATTTTCGTTCTACTCCTGTTTTAATAGATTTCAGGGGCAAACCCTATAAATCAGCGTGTTTTTGATAGTTTTCCTGATAGGATGCCGCATTGGGCGATTGCAGCCAGTATTCCACCGGCCGTTCGCCGGTTATTATCTTGCCGTCCTCCTGTTTGATGGTCAAATATTTCTTCCATTCGGGCGGGTCTATTTGAGGATAATCCATTCTTATAAAATTAAGGGGGCGGCTGCTGGCTTTGCGGGCTAAACAGGCGTGTAAAATTACTTCATCGACATTCAAATTAGCCATCGCTTCCAGTGTCCGTCCCAATTCATGAGGATTTCTCGCATAAGCTGTGGCTATTTCACTATCGCGGATACTGTTTAACCATTTTAAGCCAAGCCGGAGGGTGTCCTCATTTTTATATTCGCCGCAATGGTCCTGCATTATTTTGGACAGCCCGGCTTTAAGTTCCTTCCATCCTAAGCCGTCGTTGCGTTTTACCGGAGCGTAGACCCGGGTCTTTTCCGTTTCCACCTGCTTCCGGTCGATAACAGATTCCCGTGCAGTAGCGGCATAACCGGCGGCTTTCCGGCCGGCGTACCTTCCGGTAGTCGCCGAACCGGAATGGTTAGCCCCGCAGGCTAATGTTGAACCTGCGGCATATAAGCCTTCCAGATTAGTCTTTAAATCCCAGTCGAATACCGGTCCGCTGCCGGCTAATCCCCGGAACTGGCGTGGTCCGTATCCTTTCCACCAGGCTCCCCAGGTGTAGAGGTCCGGCGGCTGCAAACTGGCCTGCAGCATATCTTTGTCAGGGTCGAAACCCCAGTTCTGGAACATCCAGTATATCGGTGTCAGGGTCTTGCCTTCATTACCGACCATCAAGCCCCAGATGGCGCGGCGCTCGTGTTCCGGCATACCGGGGAGGTCGGCATAGAGGGGGAGCTTGAATTCGCCTTTAGCTATCCTTTCCGGCAAGTCGGGAATTATCCGCGGCCCGTTATAAATAAAGGCACGTTGGCCGGGAGCACAGTGGTAACGTTCCTCCACCGTTTTTAAAACCTTGCCGGTTCTGTCGACCCAGGGGATTTCCTTGCCTTCGGCATCCACCAGGGTGCAGGCAAACCAGGTATTATGGGCATTACCCGTGGAATAGGGAATGCTGCTGAAGCCGCCGGTTTGCATGTTGGTCCCGCTGGCTTCCATCATGGTTAGTTCCACGCCGGCCCGCCACATCATATCGAGACTTTCACTGGTACTGTTCGGCTCGCGCATATCGCCATGACCTTTGAGTTCGGTGGAAAATATCCAAACATCATTTGGCTTTGACATAGACAATATGGTGGCTTTTGCTTTAAAGATATAAAATTCGCCGGTACGTGTATTTACGCCGGTAGCACCGATGATTTTGCCCCCCGGTTTACCGCTTTCGTTAAGCAAGCTGGTTACGATGATGCGGTCGTATATTTTAACGCCCTGTCGTTTCAGCTCATTATACAGGGCCGGTTTCACTTTAGCAGCCTGAACACGCACGGTAAATTTATTATCGTAGTCATACGCAAAAAGCAGTTTGGTAGTTTCGTCTCTAAAAGGAGCCCCGGCAAACTCGTTATCCACATCTCTAACCTTGACGCCCATCTTTTCGATATCTAATAAGGCGGCATAACTCTCCCGGCAGCAGATATAAGCAGCGATACCGTTGCCGAATTCCCCGTATCCATAACCGCCAAAGGTTGATTTCAGTACGTCTATCATCTCTTCGGGAGTAATTTTAGAAGCCGGGTTGGTGCAGGCAAGATGCCAGTGGTCGACTCCCGCCCCGCCCTCCCCGCTGCGTATCACTGGCCCCTTATCCACTACGGCGACCTTCGCCCCTTTTTTGGCGGCACTGATTGCCGCATGGCACCCGGCTATCCCGCCGCCGATAATGAGAACATCCGTAACAATCTCATTCTCTTTGCCGTAATTCACCGGATAAGGCCATTCCTGTAATTGTACTTGGCTAGAATCAGACATTTTTGACCTCCTGATGGTGCATAAGTTTTAAGGGTTCTATTAAGGCGTGTTGCAACTCATAATATAGAGGTATCAGATTTTTGTCAACGATATTTTCCGAATCCAATTAAGGAATTCAAGGTTATCCGGGGTGTTTTACGATA
>CAZJQF010000026.1:0-14675 GCA_964547925.1 uncultured Dehalococcoidales bacterium | reverse complement strand
GATGGAGGCGAGTATCGGGCTTACGCACGGCGTCCAGGCAAGGGTAAAGACGATGCCGAGTATAAAAGACCGCGCGTAACCCGTGGAACGGCCGGCGGATGATTTAGCCCGCATTTCATAATTCAGGAACGGCAGCCACTGGCTCAGTATCAAATACAGACCGAATACGATAAGCAGACTGCCCGATATATAGCGTAAGAGGACAGGATTATCGTTTAAAGCAAAACCGAACAGACCGAAACCGGCCCCGAGAAGCGTAAATACGATTATCAGTCCCAGAACGAAACAGAGCGAATAGAAAAATAATTGCCACCGGATACGGCTGCTGGTTTCGAAGACATCTTTACCGACCAGACTTGCCAGGTAAATCGGCACCATCGGCAGGACACAGGGCGAGATAAAAGATATCAAGCCGGCGGTAAAGGCAACTCCTAACGAGACGTCCATTGTTATATTCTCAAATAATCGGTTCGGAAATACAAATGCCGGGGTTAATCGGTAATGCCCAGCTTATCTTTGAGTTGGGCTTCATTAAAGCCGACGACGACAGAACCATCGATGTAAGTCTGCGGCACTCCCGTGAAATGGGTTATATTCACTACTTCTTGAAATGCTTTAGGATTCCGGCTGATATCGATTTCTTCGTAAGCTATACCGTACCGGTCGAGAAACTCCTCGACTTTAACACACCAGCCTCAGCCGGGGCTCGTATATACTTTAACAACGTGAGCTGTGACCGTTGTATTTGATGTAGTAACCGTGGAGACCGTCGGCGTGGTTTCAGTAATCGGCGGCAGAGCCGAAACGGTATGACAGGAAATAACGAGCAAAGCCAGAAGCGATATCAAAATCAGTGCCGCAAATGTTTTACCACCCATACACAACCCCTGTTTAATTATAACTCATTATGGAGATATAATTTTCAAATATTATTTTTAAATACCGTGATAATTGCGGTTTAAGCGTGGATAATTATTTGCCGGTTTTTCTCGTAATATATTTTATCGGTGCGTGTTTTTTTACACTGGCCGGGCGTACGGATGCCTCTTCGGTAATCCGGGTATCGATGAAGAGGAACGGCTTGCCGACGCGTTTTACATCCAGGGGACAGTGCATAACGCCCTTGGGGATAAAGATATAGCAGGGATAATCGATTTTGATGATTTTATCACCGAGTGTCATCTCGATATCGGCATCGATTTTACCGAAATTATCGCTCTCGCCGACGAGGTAAATCCACTGGTCGAAGGGGTGTTTGTGAGTCGGCAGTCCCATGCAGACCGGTTTGGTGATGCGGGCGAAACCCATCGCGAGGACGGATTCGGGGATATCGGTGGTGCCCAGTCCCGTAACCATCGGCTCTTTGATTTCTTTATGGATGGATTTCCAGGGTTTCAGCTCTACGACGTTAGGTTCGCGCACGATGTTTTTCAACTTATCCATACCTGCCATAGCGGTCTCCTTCATCCAGGTTAATTTAATCCTGATACTTCAAAATGGCATTGCTGACAGAACAAACAACCGGGTTAAAATTAAACAAAATACCGTGTGCATTAAATAATACGTTAATCGGTATAATTACACAAGAACCGGGTTAAATTAAAGTAACAACGTCAGCGTATCTTACCCCATTTTCGAAAACGTCTTGCTGTCGCAATTTTGCTGAGATATAATGTAGCTCATGAAAAATACATTTAAGAACAGATTGGTATGTATTCTGGCGGTGGTATTAATCCTGACCGGTTTATTTGCCGGCTGCATTCCGGTGCGGGTAACCGGGTCGGGTAACGTTATCGAACGGAGCTTCGATTTTACCGGTTTCAAGAAAGTCCGTATCAGCTACGGTTTTAAGGCCGATGTTAAGCAATCCGATACCTACGGCATTAAGGTTAGCGCCGATGATAATCTGTTCGATTATATTATTGTTAAAAAAACCGGTGATGTTCTATCTATAGGATTAAAACCGGGAAGTTACGAGCACTCTCAGTTTCAAGCGGCTATTACGATGCCCTCTTTGCAGGGGATTGAATTGTCCGATGGGGGCAGAACTACGGTAAGCGGGTTTAATTCAAAGGATAACCTGGTCGTCAGGCTGTCCGATGGTACCGGTCTTTTGGGCAGTCTGACAGCAGGAAACATCGATATTACACTCACCGATGGCAGCAGTGTTCAACTGGCCGGTTCGGCAAACGGAATCAAAATTGTCAGCCACGACGGTAGTCAGTCCATACTCGAGGATTTCAGCGTTATCGATGCCGACCTGACTATAGGAGACGGCGGTATTGTTTTAATTACCGTAACAGGCACACTGAACGCTAATTTGAGCGCCGGCTCTTACGTAATCTATAAAGGTGACCCGACCCTGGGTAATATCGAACTATCCAGCGGCTCAAACCTGAGTAAAGGCGATTGAATCACGGTATTAAAGCGTCAGCATCCAGCCGAATTTATCCGGCTTTTCCCCGTACTGGATACCGGTAACTTCATCGTATAGCTTCTGGGAAACGGTCCCGATTTTTTTACCGTTAACGGTAATAGCTTTATCGAGATGCCGCATCTCGCCGACGGGAGAAATGACGGCAGCCGTGCCGGTGCCGAAGACTTCATTCAATTTATCATTTTTCGAGGCGGTGAAAACCTCGTCGATAGTAATGCGCCGTTCGTTAAGTTTCATTCCCCAGTCCCGGGCCAGCGTAAGCACGCTATCGCGGGTAACACCGGGGAGAATCGTGCCGTCGAGCGGGGGTGTAATCAGCTCGTTATCAATCATGAAGCAGATATTCATCGTACCCACTTCTTCGATGTACTTATGTTCGGCGGCATCCAGCCAGAGCACCTGCGTGAACCCTTTTTCTTTCGCTTCGTGAGCCGGTAAAAGACTGGCAGCATAGTTCGCCGGGGTCTTAGCGGCACCGAGTCCGCCCTTGGCAGCCCGGACGTATTCACCGGAGGTAATCAGACGGACCGGATTCAGCCCTTCTTTGTAGTATGCCCCGACCGGCGAAAGGATAACCATAAAGCGGTAGGTCTCCGAAACCCGCACGCCGATATAGCTGTCGGTGGCGAAGATAAAGGGGCGGATATACAGCGAATAGCCGCGCTGCTGCGGGACCCACGCTTTCTCCAGCTTTATTAACTCTAATACCGAATTGATAAATAAGTCGTAATCCATTTGCGGGATACACAAACGGGTACACGACCGGTTCATCCGCTCGTGATATTTCTGCGGGCGGAAAATATTGATTTTACCCTGTTTATTATAAAAGGCTTTCAGCCCTTCGAAGATGGCCTGCCCATAGTGTAATGTCATCAGTGACGGCAGGAAGCTAATCTCTCCGAAGGGAACTATCTGCGGTTTCTGCCACTTTCCATTAACGTAATCGATAATGAGCATGTGGTCGGAGAAAACCTCCCCGAAGCCGAGATTGCCCATATCCACTTCGCCGATTTTACTCTGTTTAACACGCGTGATGTCGATATTCAACGGAATTGCCTCCCCGGTATATTTTTAAAAATAATTATAGCACAGCCGAATGCTAAAACATCAAAAACAGCTATCCGGAAGGCAACAGAGTGAGGCTGGAATAAAGCGGCAGAATCCAGGAAAAATTGGAGATTACGGTAGTTTGCGGAGCTGGATGTCTTTTAAATCGTGAACCATCGTCCCGTTATCCAATTTGATACTGTAGCGGAGCTTTTGCTCGGGATTATAGTCTTCGTTGGCCGGCATGGGATTGCTCAGCATGCTGCTGCCGACGTATATGACGGTGCCTTTAGCTCCGATATTATCTTTAGTTACGTGATAGATGATTTCAACTTTGTCGTTCACGTTCAGTGCTGCCATTTCGCCGTTCTCCTTAAAATATTCGGTGTGATGGCTCTATTGTAGCAGGAGTTATCGATTAGTGATACCCGTACCGTAAAACAATTACTCTGCGAATATTATCTATTATTTGCCTGCTGATTTAACGAGACTTACTATCAACTTTATCAGCCGGACGATGACGCCGATGCCGATCCCGAAGGTAATCAGGCAAAGCGTTATCCTTATGCCTATTTCCATGCCGAAGGCTAACGCTGCATTGGGCAGGGTGCTGAAATCAAAGGGGAAAATCGAAAGCAGAGATGCGATAGCTACGATACCGAACAGGTCCAATACTAAAAGAGTCGCTTCCCTTAAGATATATTTATCGATGGCAATCAGCATTGCGTGTCCCAGTATGGACAACACTAAGGTTATCGTCAATATCGGTAACCAGGAAGAGAATGCCCCGGTCAGAATCGGTTCACGCACCCAAACGGAAATATGGCCTACCGTCTCATTGTTATAGTATGCGATGTACTGATTAAAGAAGTTAAAAAATATAATTAAGGCGAAACTCCAGGCAATCGCAATACTCGAGGCTGTTATTCTGCCGGGTCTGCCTTTCTCCCATCGGTTGTCTCTTTCCCGGACTGCTTTATCTGCAGGCTCTGCCGCTGCGGCTGATGGTGATGTTTTCTGTTCAGATTCGGTATAGCCTTCCGTTGTCTCTGCGTTTTGAGGCATGCCCAGTAGTCTCGCGGCCAGCTCTCCGGCCACAGGAAGTTTGAAAAGCTCTCCCTGATGAGCTTTAACCATCAGTACGATCCATAAAACAAAGGCAGTAATCCCGATGATAATACTGAAAAACCGGCCGGCGAACGGTATGGGATTAAGCAGAAAATGGGCAATGTTCAAAGCTCCGAAAACGATAATCGACTGCGCGGCGTGGAAGCGAACGAACTTATTCTTCTGTTCGATTACCAGAAAGACAATACCGGTAATCCAGCCGGCTAAATAGCATAACAATCCCGCTACATTGGGACTGATATCTGTTGTCGAAGAGTTTTTCTGTTTCGTTGCTTCAGCCTCGATGCGGGCCTTTTCTTCTTCGTATACTCTTTTTCTTTCTTCCGGCGATAATTGCATCTATTATTTCCTTTTGAAAACAAAGGGCGTCCGATTAAAGCCGGACGCCCTTTGTTTTGTGTTTCTAGTATATTACGTATTTAGGTACGATGTTTTTATACTTTTGTACCAGTTGTGCCCAGTTTTTCGGCAGTTCCGCCTTTTTCGTTATAACGGAAAAGCCTCCCTGGAGGAATCCAAGCCAGGAGCCGAATCCCCCGTAAACTATAACATGCACCGGGTCGGGAAAGCCGATGCCGGGATGGAAAATCTCATTGGCATTACCCACCGCTAAGAAAGTATTCTGTTTTGAGTTTTTAGGGTCATCCAGTCCCAGCCGCTGGTAGTAATCTTCAGGAATCTTGGTATTCTTAATGATATATTCCCTAACGGCTTGTTTGCTCCACCCCTCTTTAGCTAAAGTCTTAGCATTATTGGGAGTCAATACCAGGATGAATAACCCGGACCTTGCCGGTACGATGCTTCCGACAACGGTTGCCAGAATTCCTTTAGCATCGGTGGCGAAAGGAATCATTTGCTGGAAGGATTGGGGGAAGGTGAGGGTAATCGTGCTGTCGTCTTTACTGAAGCCATGTTCGACATGTAACGGCTCCCAGGGAGAATTCGCCTCGTTCTCAGCGACCACAAATGTGTACTTGCCGGGATTGCCGAGCACGCCCATGTCCTCTACCTGCTTGCGGATACCGCGGATGTTTTTGGTAATTAGGCTCAGGGCGCGTCCGATGGCGGCATTGGCGATATCTCCGGGGCTGGCCGCTCCGTAGCTGGAATTAACATGGATGTCATTCGCGATAGGCCCATTGATGAGCCAGAAAGGTGCCCAGGAACCGGTGCTGACAGCCATCATAGCGGTGCCGGGATTTAACCCTAAGGCATGGACGGCCGCGATTAACAAAGGCATGTAGGTAGGCAGACACCCCGCCATGACCGCATTAACGGCTATTTTTTCAACGGTAGCTTTACCTTGCCGTGGCTCCAGTGTTTCAACCAGATAATCGGGAGGATAATCCGTGCCTGTCAACATTTCTTTTACCGCTTCTTCAGTCGGCGGAATGATGGGGAGGCCGTCCGTCCAGCCGCGTTGATAGAAAAACCGGTTGACGTCTTCCAGGCTGCCTTTAAAGATAATACGCGGCGGGTTCTCCGGCTCGCGCCGTTGCGGAGATTTTTCTTCTGCGGTGAGGGGTTTAGTCAAAGCGTTTACTATTTCCGGGAATACCGCCTTGACGGAAGCTTCTATATCCTCAACTATCGTACATTCGGATACGATGTCTTCCGGAACGACCCTTATCACCGGCATGCCCCTGCCTGAGGCAGCGGAAAGGGCATCATTATGGAAATACTTGAAAAAGAAAGTGGCGGTGGGTTTACCTTTTTCTTCGATATAAATTGCGTCGTACACAAGGTACTTGGTACATGACCCTCAGTCGCCGACGGCGGCGATAACCGCATCTACCCCCTTAATCCAGTCATTGAACTCCCCTGCGCGCTCCTTTTCCAGGGATGATACGGAGAATGATTTAGCGTTAAATCTGCTTACTTCAACGGAAGGGTATTTTTCTTTAAGGAGTTTTTCCGTTACGTCCAGTATCGGCGGGGCCGCGCGCTTGCTGTTGCATAACAGGCCGATTTTCTTGCCTTCCAGCTTATCCACTCTGGGGGACAGACCTTTTAACGCCACGGGGTCGGCTTCTGCCCAAGGGCTCAACACTTCAAAAGTGGTGTCCGTTTTGTTCTGGGTCACAGTTGTTCCTCCTTATATTTTTAAACTTTTCGTTAAACAATACTTAAGTTGCTCAGTTAGTTTTACCCCGGCTGTTACCGCCGTTTCCGGTCACCGGTAAGATACATTGAAAGTAGAATGGCGGTTTATCCGGTATCTTTCTACTTGTGTGAAAACCGGACTATTTCGAT
This sequence comes from uncultured Dehalococcoidales bacterium, assembly GCA_964547925.1. Classification (GTDB taxonomy): domain Bacteria; phylum Chloroflexota; class Dehalococcoidia; order Dehalococcoidales; family JAFGLR01; genus JAFGLR01. The sequence continues at coordinate 7,810 of CAZJQF010000026.1, read as the reverse complement.
AAATATAAATCCTGGAATCTAAAATGTCAATATTTTAATCAGCAACAGTAATTGTAAATAACCGGATGCAAAATACATAAGTAACAAATGAAGAAGTCAAAATAAAAACCGGACGCCCTTTTTCTTTTACCCCTCACCCCCGTATCAAGTACGGGGCAGGCTCTATCCCTCTCCCACAAGGGGAGAGGGGACTAGTTAGTGTTAAGCCTCGGGATGATAGTTAATCCACAATAAAATTTACTTACCGGGGGAACCGGGGGCCGGAATCGGTAGAGATGCTTCTAACCCCGGGTCGATGTCCGGTTGCAGGGCAGATATGCAATGGGCCAACATAGTGTAATAAGATACCAGCACTACCAGGTCGACAGTTCCCTGTTTGCCGTATTTATCCAGGACTGCTTTAAATGTATCATCGCGAACCGCACAGTTGCTGATTAACTCTAAGGCAAATTTAAGTGTTATGGCTTCCTCGGTGTTGCCGCTTACCGGAAAATCACCATTCCTGATGCTTTCAATGGAATCCGGACTTGCCCCGGCCTTTAAGGCGAGATGCTCATGCTGGCTCCACTCGTATTGTGAATCAAGCCGGCGCGCTACCGTTAAAATAACCAACTCTCTGAGGGCGGGTTTAAACGGCGTGTGAAAGCGCACATAAGCTCCAACATCGGCTACTACCGAGGCCGCGCCGGGACTATTCAGCAGTACCTTGAAAACATTAGCGACTTCTTTGCGCTCCGCGCCGATGTGGTCGTAAATTTTTTGCTCACTATCAGTTAGTTGTTCTCTAATTACGTTAGGTAACCTGGACATTATTACTTCCCTGCCTTCTATTTAAATCTAAAATGCCCTTTTTATAGAACTGGTATCCGATTCATCAGGGTACGGGGAAATTATTTGGCTATATTTTATATTACCTGAAGCTAGAGTTTATTACTACTGTACAAACATAGGGATGATGGTTAAAAAAATTGCCCATTTTTTTATCAGTAAGTAATTAACGTGGCTAATGTTGACTAATTTGATTAATGGTGATAATATTTCGCTAAATATTTTCCATATTCCGGATAATGGAATGCAACGAAAGCCGCCGGTAACAAGCCTATCAAAGTCATCAAAATAAAATCGCAAAGGAGGCATTAAAATGGAATATACAGTATTAAACCCGCGGGGGATACGGCAAAGCAGAGAGAGATTTCCCATCAGTCCGCGTCTTCCCAGCTTGAAGGGTAAAACAGTGTACTGCGTAGAGATGTATAACAGGTATAACTTTATGCAAGAAGTAGCCAGGAGGCTCGAAAAATATGCCCCCGGCGTAAAAACCGTATATAAGGAAAAAGTAGATGGTTTTGCGGGGGGTGATTCCAAGCTAACCGATGAGATAGTGAAAAAGGCAGACGCTGTAATCTGCGGCACGGTTACGGGAGGCGGCAGCGGCATGTACGGTGCCTACTGGGCCATTGACCTTGAAAAACACGGGATACCTTCAGTGTATGTTCTCGGTGAAGCCCTCCCGGGTGATAATACTTTCGGAGATATTATTCAAGGGTCGGCGGAAAAGCGAGGGATGCCTGCCCTGCGTACGACCACTGTCCTGCTGGTTGAAGAAGACCGTCTGAATGAGGATTTATCAAAGAAGCAGTGGGACAAAATTATCTCGGATATTAACGATGCCCTGACAAAATCATTAAAAGACGACCTGAAGGCAGGCAAGATGGCGTCGTCGAAGCCAGCGCGTATTGCCATGACCGGGAGCCTGTCCGAGGTCCAGGATTATTTCTATCAACAGCGCTGGACTGACGGACTTCCCATAATACCGCCTACGGAGAAATTGGTTAAGGAGTTTTTAAAACATACCAAGCATGCTCCCAGTGAAGTGGTGACGAACACAATGTGGCCGGAGGAGCTTACCGTCACGGTAGAAAAAGTAGCTACCGTCGGGGCAATGGCGGGGTGTAAACCGGCGTCTATGCCGTTACTGCTGGCAATGATCGAAGCTTTCGGGAGCAGCCATGTCGGCGTATTTCTGCCTTCCGATAGCTCTCCGGCCTTAATGACTGTCGTCAACGGGCCGATAAGGAATGAGTTAGGGATGAATGCGGGGCGGGCGGCGATGGGGCCCTGTAATCAGGCCAACGCTACTATCGGCCGCTTTTTGACGATAGCTATCATTAGCCTGGGCGGTCTATGGCCGCAGATTAACGACCTCAGCACTCAGGGCAACCCGAGCAGGTATTGTTTCTGTTTCCCCGAGAACGAGGAGAAAAATCCGTGGCAGCCTTTCCACGTATCCATGGGTTTTAAGCCGGGTGAGAGTGCCGTAACCATTATGGCCGGCGGCGGGTCCCACGGTAACGTCATAGCCGCGTCCAAATCCATAAAATACAATCTTGACGTTATATGTAAGGAACGTACCGGACCGGTAATCATGATGTCCCCGGGCATGGCCCGGCTCTGTGCAGCTGACGGTATGAGTAAAGAGGATGTCGAGCAGTATATTTTTGACCATGCCGTAGAACCCTGGTCCGAGCGTAAGAAAAATTTCTTCCTCCGGGCGATGATGAACCGCGACCTGCCTGATGATACGATGATGCCAATTTATAGACGCGAAGCCATCAAGGTTATCGTAGTTGGGGGAGAAAGCGGCTTTGGCGTCGCGCAACCCTGGCAGATGGGCATGACGGCACCGTCAGCCTCAGGTGTGGACAAGTGGCGTTAAGGTTTTGTATCGGCCGGAGAATTATTTAAGTAGTATTCAGGCCGCAAAGATAAAGTTAAAATTAAAGAGGGCGTCCGGTTAAAGCCGGACGCCCTTGATTATTAGTGTTTGAAATATATGACTATTGGATAAACAGTGGGATGACAGTTAATCCATAATAAAAGTCTTGACATTACTCAATTAGGTATATATTATTGTCATAAAATAAAACACTAAATATTTAAATGTCTAAGTCGTGGTTATATTTAATTTCTGAGGACTCAAAAACCAAAGAATTGTCCAAGATGTAATTCCCCATATTGGAATATGAAGAAATGTAAAGGAATCAAGCATGAGCAATAATTATACTTATACCGATAAAAACGGATATCTTAGATACTACGATTCTCATTATTTGGTTCACAAGCGATTGATTGAAAAAAAACTTGGTCGTCTCTTAGTTAAAGGTGAAGTTATTCATCATATAAATGGGAACAAGCAGGACAACCGACTTGAAAATTTACAAGTGTTAACAGCGAAAGAACACTATAAGATTCACGTTGTACCCATACTAGAAGAGCGAAGGGAAGCGAAAATTTCTGAAAAGCTTACACCTGTTATTGCGTCTAAGGTTATTATGGCTTTCTGTTTAGGAATTAGTCTTTTTGGGGCTATCGTATTGATAGGTGGATTTATCATTCCAAGCAATATAGATTTAAGGATACTAGGTTCATTATTTCTAATCATTGGTTTGCTATTTTATTACTTTTCGGTGGTTAAAAAATGAAATCAGCTATATATTGTCGTGTAAGTACGGAAGGCCAAGAATGAAGCAATAAGGGCGTCCAGCTTTCACCAGACGCCCTTAAATCTTACCCTCACCTTAATCCTCTCCCATCAAGGAAGAGGAGACTAGATAGTGGTTACTACTGGACAAACATCGGGATCACTTTCCCAGCGTGCGTAGGATTGCCTTTCAGAGTAAGTTAAGTTTCATGTATCTTTTAGCTTGGCTCTATCGTCAATTTCCTTTAATATCCGGTTGTAGTACCGGTTATCTATTTTGTAAAAGAGCAATATAACAGCAGCCAATATACCAGCAATTATAGGAAACAATGTCAGCATATAGAGAATTACTCTCTGCACCTGCGGATTTTGAGCAATATCAGGTACATAACCTGCGGATGCCAGAAGGTAAGCAGCCAGAGACCCACCGACAGCATAACCCAATTTATTGCTCACACCAAAAGTAGAAAAAATGATGCCTTCACCACGCAGACCTGTTTTCCACTCACCGTACTCCACCGTGTCAGCCAGCATGGAGCGAATCATCACGTAAGTAACCCCGATACCGAAGCTGGATACGGCCATAGACACAGTAATCAAAAACAGATTCTCATAAGGAAGAAAAATTACTGCAGTACTGGAAACAACAATGATGATGGTCCCAATGATATAAATATTCCGTTTATTACCCAGTTTCCTTGCTACAGAAGGTGTAAAGGATGCTCCGGCAATCATCGATGCTATCATTATCGCCATGAACAGAGGATAAAAAGCTTCGCTGCCGAGGTTGTATTTAAAGAAGAAGATAGCCGCACTGGTGCGCATGTCATTAGCTGCTTGTACTAAAAGTATAGCGATCAGCAGGATGAGCAGATATTTGTTCTGCCCCAATATTTTCAAGCCTTCTTTAATGCTGTATTTTTTGCTTTGACTAGGCGCTATCTCCCGAGTACTGGAAAAGCATATCAGGTACAGGCCGACTGCTATAGTACCATAAATAACCGCTATAAAAGTAAAACCGGCTTGCTGGGATGGAAAGGATTTAACCAGGGGCATCGTCGCCGCCGCTACAACCAGGATAGTAGCGTACACCGAAATCATAACTAAAGAAGCCAGGCTTGAACGTTCGTTAGTATCCCGGGTTATTGATGCCATCAAGGCTGAGTGCGGCACTGTCATAAATGTATATGCTACACCGAGCAAAACATATGTAATGGCGGCATAGGCAATCTTGCCGCTAAGTGAGAATGATGGTGTAACGAAGGTGAGGACGAGTGTTACAGCGATGGGGACGGAACCAAAAAGAAGATAAGGGCGAAACCTTCCCCACCGTGAGCGGGTACGGTCCACGATATAACCAACTACGGGGTCATTTAAGCCATCGAAAATCCTGGCTGCGAGGAGTATGGTACCAGCTACTGCTGCGGGAATGCCGAAGATGTCAGTGTAAAAGAACAGCAGGTAAAAGCTAACCATCTGCCATGTGAAATTAGAGGCAGAACTGCCTAGACCGTAACCCAGTTTCCGGAGAAAAGGCATCCTTGAAATCTTAACGTTTTCGAATTGCTCCCGGCTGTTCTCTTTCGTCATCTTAATTGTCATATCGGTTTTAACTCCCCGGTTTTCCCCAAGACACAGGTTACCGTTCGAAAGTAATCTCCTTTCTTTCTTTCATGACCGCTTGGGGCATCGGCTGTTTGAAGTTGCGGCGAGCTTCCGCATCATAAGCCTGTTCTCCTTTCTCTATCAAAATAGCTCTGCCCCTTGCGCATTGTTCCTGGAGATTTTTATTAACGTTATCGATAGCTTTCGGGGCCATTCTGTATACAAACTTCATTAAAACATCAAAGCCGCATGGTATAGACTCAAGTTGTACTATGGATTCAGGATTGACTGAATACCATACACCCAGCGCCACCTCACCGAATCGGGTAATCGGCAGATTTCGTGAAGCTTGCCTTTCCGCCGTGAGTCCAATGCTGCCTGCTATCCATTCATTATCGATATATACTTCGGCTTCCCCGTGGAATAACAAGTTTCCCAGTTCCTCGTTCCACTGTCTGCCGAAGCGGTCATCACTAACTGTTTCATCCATAGAATCGGCCAGCGTGTAGAGCTTGTAACGACTCATGATACCGGCTGTACGGCAGAGCGCTACCAAAAGCGCCACGCGGTGCAGGCAAGTACCGGTACCACGACGCAATGTATTCTCCGCATTGTCCAGGGGGAGAATCTCAATATCAATACTATGCTTGATAAATTCGAAAGCCGCTTCGGCGAAATCCCGGTCGGATTTGCGGTACGCTCCAAGCTGGTCGGCAAGGGCGATGATTTCAGGAGCGTGAGAATTACAGTAGCGGGTTGGCCTGAGGTATTGCCGGTTTTGGGTGCAGTATTTCATCCCGGGTTTATATTCGGGCAAGTGAAAACGACGTGTGGGACGTGTGTATTTTTTCTCCGATTGATTCAACCGGTTTAATTTTTTAAGCTTAGACCGGTTAAAAATAGCGAACTTAAGCAGAAAAAAGGTTCCTGAAACCAAACGGCGAAAAATAATAGCTGGAGGAAAGCAGCCAGGGAATATCACTCAGTTGTCTCCATTTATTTTTTGTCCCTTTTACAACCTGTCATCTCTGGTCGATTAGAAACATCCTCCTTACTTCCCCGGCACAACCCCGTTCATCCTGTCCAGCAGCACGTCTGACTTCTGGTTCCAGCACAGGACCAGGACGATCACAGACCGGGCACCTCTCCAACAAGCGAACGTAATCACCGGTTAAGATGAACCCGGGATAGCTAAGTGCCGAGGCATCCAGGAAGGCGAATCTACCCCAATTTCCATTTGGTACCGGTGACAGAGACTCATCCAGTACCAGAGGCTTATAATAAGAATAAGGAACGTGCAAAAAATGCCCTTCGGGACATTGTATCATCCAACCATTACCTTCTACCATTCCGTATACATCCAGACAATACCTTTCAGGAATGCCAAGGATATCTTTGACCTCTGCCCTGAAAGCTTCTAAAGTGAGCCGCTCTTTTTCATGAACCTTCCAGCCACCCCCGGTTACGACTCCGCCACGCTCGCCGAAGCAGAATGATTTGCCTTCTTGCTTGAGTCTTTGTAGAACAGCATGTATAAGGAAAGGAGCTCCCAGAATAAATGTAAAATCAGGTGAATTTTCTCTGCTGACCAGCCATTTTATAGTCCTGTCTATAATCTTTCCGGTCTGATAGTGGGAAACATACCGGGCAACTATTCTTTTCAAGCCACTCTGTCCACCCATCATCATACTAAGCATGGATAGCGGTATTTTACGTTTAATGGCCACTTGAGCTGTGCCGACAATATCAAACATAATATTGGAAGACCTTCCAGCGAAAATGGAGTTTATTCTGGGGTCCGGCATCATGAGATAAGCGTTAGAGTCGTAAATCCAGCGGCCACAGCTCATTGCCAGTGTTGACTTAGCCAGCGCATACTGCTGGTTGCAGAAAGTGCGATGGTCTCTTGGGATAAAGGTATGACGTCCGCTGGTACCACTGCTGTAGGTGACTTCCAACCCCGCCTGATTGAATGCCTCAATCACCTGGTCCTGACCAGGATTTTTTTGCTTAAGGGTAATATCTGGCAATTTGCCTGTATAAAGATTACCCAGCCAGGTAGCAAAATCCCTGCCATTGTGATAGCTTTTATAAAAGGTGTCGGGAATAAGAGGTATTTTTAATAAATCATCACTGGTACGAATGTCGGCCGGAGTCACCCCACGCTTCTCGCAAAAACTATGGTAGAATTCATTATTGCGGTAGTGATAATCGAAGGCAAACTGAATGGATGACAGCTGCATTTGCCGGGCTTCTTCAATTGGTATGCGGTAGAGGTCATTCGGGGTAAACAGTGCATCGTCAACCGGTGTCCATTCATCCCTGCGGGGGAAGTATTTCCGTAAACGTCCATTGAAGTCGCTAATGTAATCCTGGTAGGATATTTGCTTTTGTGTATAATCCAACAGTATTGCCTGAAAAACTGACTCAAAACTTTCCGCTATGCTTGGAATAAAGGAATACACATGCCTTCGTTTGGGTCAATATAATTTTTGTTGTGTATTCAGTATTTTTATTATTATAGATAAAATTGTATTGTTTGTAAACTTATCCGGGATCGAGTTAATAAACAGATATTTGGACCAGGAAGTAACTAAATAGCCCTCACTATTGCCATAACGAGGGCTCTATTAACTGACTATTTATCACTGTTCAGTCATTTAAAGTGCCGATTTTTCAATTCGTTTGAAGCTATTTATTATTACCACTGAACAAACATCGGCA
>CAZJQF010000025.1:17432-20999 GCA_964547925.1 uncultured Dehalococcoidales bacterium | reverse complement strand
TGCGGTATCTGCATTAAAGCCTGCCCGCCCCGCGCGATGGAAGTACACTTCTAACAATAAATCAAATATCAAAATTTAAAAATCAGAAACATAGATAAAAGATTTAAAATTTTTTCTCCAATTTTTGTCTTTACGATTGAACTTAAAACCGGCATTTTGGTTTATTACCAAAGTAATCCTGATTTAATACATCCGCCCTGGAAAAAAGCCTTTCGTAAATATTTCATTTCAGCTATTATTAGTCTATGGCAAAAACCTCCGGTTATGAGCCGCGTACTTACCGTCACTGGACGAAAGGTCGTGACCTCGTCTCTTACAGTATTGTAATTAAAGAGACTGATTTATATATCCGCACCGTCTCCAATCTCAAAAGTAAAGCCGAACGGCTGATTTTGAAATACCGGGAACCGATGGAAAAATATATCGAATCGCACCCGATTTTCCGCACTTCCCTGGAACCGGTAACCGCGGCAAAAGACGCCCCCCGGATTGTTAAAGCAATGGTCGAGGCAACTGCTAAAGTCGGCGTGGGGCCGATGGCTTCCGTCGCCGGGGCCGTCGCCGAATTCGTCGGTAAAGAATTATTAGACTATTCCCCTGAGGTTATTGTGGAAAACGGCGGCGATATTTTTATTAAAAGCCTGAAAAATAGAACGGTCGGCATTTATGCCGGCAATTCCCCGCTGACGGGTAAAATCGGCATCGAGGTAGAAGCTAACGACACCCCGATTGGTATCTGTACTTCTTCCGGAACGGTAGGTCATTCCCTGAGTTTCGGCAAAGCCGACGCCGTTACGATACTGGCAAAATCCGCGACTTTTGCAGATGCGGCCGCTACGGCGATTTGCAACATAGTGGAAACCTCCGATGACATTACCGGAGCTATCCATTTTGCCCAAACAATCGATGAAATCGAAGGGGTCTTGATAATTATCGGGGACAAGATAGGGATATGGGGTAACGTTAAAATCTGCTCTTTGTGAGGTAAAAATGGAAACGAAATATTTAGTCGCGCTGGTAACCGCGAAAGACAATGAAGAGGCTCAAAAAATATCACGGGCGATTCTGGAAAAACGGCGGGCTGCCTGCGTGAATATCGTTCCAGCGGTCAATTCCTCCTACTGGTGGATGGATAAAATCGAATCGGCCAACGAGTGTATGCTTATAATCAAGACCGAAGTCAGAATGCTTAATTCAATCATCGAAATCATCAAGAAAAACCACAGCTACAGCGTGCCGGAAATAATCGCTTTGCCGATTTCCGGCGGCAACCCCGATTATTTAAAATGGATAGAAAATACGCTTAAATAGGACGAGCCGATGAAAACTAGAATTACGGAACTGCTGGGCATTAAACACCCGATTGTTTTAGCCGGCATGAGCTGGATATCCGAGCCAAATCTGGTCGCCGCCGTCTGCAACGCGGGCGGACTGGGCATACTGGCTATCGCTCCGCTCAGTCCGGCAGAAGCCCGCAAGCAGATTATTAGAGTACGTTCGCTTACCGATAAACCATTCGGTATTAATGAAACACTGTATTTGCCCAACTCCCGCGAAATTATGCAGGTGGCTCTGGAAGAAAGAGTGCCGGTCATTAACTATTCCCTCGGCCGGCCGTGGTTTATCGAGCAGGTACACGCTTACGGCGGTAAGGTCATCGGTACGGTCGCCACCGGTAAACATGCCGTCCGGGCCGAGCAGCTTGGCTGCGATGCTCTCACTGTTACCGGTTTTGAAGCTGCCGCTCACGGAGCCGATCCCACCTCGATGGTGCTGATACCGCTGGTCGCGGAAAAAGTTAAAATACCGGTTATCGCTGCCGGCGGTTTCTTCGACGGGCGCGGCTTAGCGGCAGCGTTAGTCCTCGGGGCTGAGGCTATTTCCATGGGTACGCGCTTTGCCGTTACCCGGGAAAGTGTCGTCCATAGCCACACCAAAGAAACCATCATCCGGGCTGCCGAAGATGATACCCTGTATAGCGACGCTTTCGACGGTTCGCCCGGCCGCGTTTTACATAGCCCCGGCGCGGAAAAAACACTTAAAGCTAAATTATCCTCTTTTACCGGAGGATTAATCGGTGCCGGTAAGGTCAGAAAAGCCCTCGACTTAACCTGGCGGGAGATGTTCCAATCCGCCCTGGGGAAGGAGACAGAAAACGGGCTCACTTTAGAGCATCAAATCCGTCTTGCCAACAGCTTCCAAAAAGTCCAGCAGTCCGTTTACTATGGTGATAATGAAGACGGCTTCATCTTTTCCGGCCAGTCGCAGGGCGGCATCAAAGACACCCCGAATGTCGCCGACCTGATAGACCGCATCGTCGCCGAGGCTGAGAATATTTTGGGTAGTGTAAAGGATAGATACAGTATTTAAAATTACTTTAATATTTTTCTCTTTTTTAATAATTTTCTCTCTCCCCTTGAGGGAGAGAATTTAAGTGAGGGGTAAAGAATATGGCTGTTAAGTTGCCGCGACCGGATATGGAACGCAATATCGCCATGGAGCTGGTACGGGTCACCGAAGCAGCTGCCATGTCCGCCGCCCGCTATCTCGGCAGAGGCGATAAAAAGGCCGTAGATAAAGCCGCAGTAGATGCTATGCGCTATACGTTGGGATTTGTCCGTATGGACGGTGTTGTCGTTATCGGCGAAGGTGAAAAAGACGAAGCCCCGATGCTGTATATCGGGGAACATATCGGTGACGGTTCCGATTTAAAAGTCGATATCGCCGTCGACCCCGTAGACGGGACCACGTCGGTTGCCCGGGGGCTTCCCGGTGCTATATCGACTGTTGCCCTTTCCGTCAAAGGAACGATGCATTACCCCAAAGAATTTTTTTATATGAACAAAATTGTCGTCGGCACTGACGCGAAAGACTGTATCGATATAAATGCTCCGGTTAAAGAAAACCTGAAGAATATTGCCCGGGCCAAGAAAAAACCCATTTCTGAAATTACCGTGGTGGTCATCGATAGGCCGCGTAATGAACCGCTGCTGAACGAAATCCGCCGTGCCGGTGCCCGCGTAAAACTGATTACCGATGGAGACGTTGCGGCGGCTATTGTTGCCGCCCTGCCGGAAACGGAAGTCGATGTACTGATGGGTATCGGCGGCACCCCCGAAGGAGTGATTGCGGCGGCCGCAATTCACTGCATCGGCGGGGCAATCCAGTGCAAAGCCTGGCCCCGCGACGAAAAAGAGAGACAGGCAGCCATCGCCAGAGGTATTAACGTCGATAAAGTGTATAAAACCGATGATTTAATCGATAGTGACGACGTGTTTTTCGCCGCTACCGGGGTTACCACCGGCGACCTGTTAACAGGAGTGCGTTACTTCAGCGGCGGCGCCCAGACGCAGTCTCTGGCAATGCGCTGTAAATCCGGGACGATTCGCTGGGTCGATGCCCGGCATAATTCGACCAAGCTGGCAAAAATAAGATTTTAATTATATTCTGTTTTTATTTACCTTTGAGAAAATTCATGATTAGAAATGTCCTAAAACCGTCATTCTGAGCCATACCTGATAGTAACTGAGACCGAAAAAGCCGCGAAGAATCTCAACGAGGCTTTTT
>CAZJQF010000025.1:0-17332 GCA_964547925.1 uncultured Dehalococcoidales bacterium | reverse complement strand
GAATACATGAAAGTTAAATTATGCAGCGTCGCCAGACGGTAAGCCAGTAACTCGCTCGCGTTGAATAAGTGATGGAGATAGGCCGCGGAAAAATGAGTACAGGTGTAGCACCCGCAGCCGGGCATTATCGGAGCTTTCTGCTGCGCGTATTTCGCATTTCTTATATTGATACGTCCCTTCCAGGTAAACAGCGCCCCGTTGCGTGCCACGCGGGTCGGTAACACACAATCGAAAATGTCGACTCCACAGGCGACTCCCTCGACGACATCCTCCGGTGAACCCACGCCCATTAGATAACGGGGTTTATCCTCCGGTAATTGGGCGGCTGTTTCTGACAAAATTGAATACATAACATCTTTCGGCTCGCCTAAACTCAGCCCGCCGATGGCATATCCTTCAAAATCCAGTGTCTTTAAATAATCGACCGATTGTTTTCTCAGGTCGGGGTAAACGCCGCCCTGTACAATCCCGAAGAGAGCTTGTTTGGTACTTTTTTGTGCCTCCCGGCATCTCGCCGCCCACCGGTGCGTCCGGTGCATGGCTTCTTCGGTTTTTTCCCGGCCGGCATCGTGAGGCGGGCATTCGTCCAGCACCATCATTACGTCAGAACCGAGAGCTTCCTGATATGCCACCGCCAGTTCCGGCGTCAGGAAATGTTGGCTGCCGTCGATGTGCGACCGGAACATCACGCCTTCATCGGTGACTTTCCGCAGGGACGCCAGGCTGAAAATCTGGAAACCGCCGCTGTCGGTTAATATCGCCCCGTTCCAGCCCATAAATTTATGTAAACCGCCCAGCTTTTTAATAACCTCGACGCCCGGACGAAGATATAAATGATAATTGTTAGCCAGTATCATTTTGAAACCGATACCGGAAATTTCTTCCGGGGTGAGCGTCTTCACCGTTGCCTGGCTGCCGACCGGTGAAAAGACCGGCGTCGGCACGGTGCCGTGGGCCGTTTTCAGTTCCCCGGCGCGGGCGGAGTCACATTGTTTTAATAACTTGAATTTTCCCGTCACGTATATAAATCCTTTAAATATTTACGAAAGACCACTCTGACGACTGCCAGCAAAATCGCATAGAGAATTATAAAAATAATCGTCCGATAGTCCCATGGTTCGACCACCAGGCCCAGGGAGATTGCGGCAGACGGAGGGTGTTCGGCATTAAAAACCGTCATCATAAAAATAGCCAATCCGACGGATACCGCTGCCGGCAGCCAGTGCAATAACGAATATTCTTCGTAGTAAGGCATAAGAGCCGGATTCATAAAAGCATAATAACACGCAATACCGGCAATTATCCCGATAACATTCCCCCCGATTAATCTCCGCGGTTGTGCCGGCACCGTGCCGGGCATGGCAAACACGATAAAAGTACTGGCTCCTAATGCCGCGACTATAACGGTCTGGGTAAAAAACCCGATAAAATTCAGGATAATTATTAATGCCAGTACTGCCAGTAAACTTTGGACGATATAGTTTTTCGGATGCTTAAGAAATCCCTTATCGATTATCTCGATATTTTTAAAATAACCGGTTATCCTGTTTATTTGTTGCCTCCGGCAAAATTGTTATGGCTGGCTTTCATCAAGATAATTCTGCAGGATTACCGCCGCCGCAAATGCGTCATCCGGGATTTTTTCTTTCGGCTTTTTCGTGCGGCCTTCCCGCATCAGCCGCTGTGCCGCCGCGGTGGAGAGACGTTCGTCTCGTAATTTTAACGGCAGGCCGGTATGCTGCGTAAGATGAGATATAAAAACGTGGACCTTTTCGGCCTGTTGGCCGATACTGCCGTTTAATGACACCGGCAATCCGATTACTATTTCCTTCACCTGATACCGGTTGGCGAGGCTGACTATTTTCTCGACATCTGCCGTTTCATTTGTACGTTCGATTACGCTATGCGGACTTGCCAGAATACCCAGAGGGTCGCTGAAGGCGACTCCGATTCTCTTATCCCCGACATCGAGTCCTAAAATACGAGCTATGGTATACCTCCGGCTGGATTCGTTAAGATAAACGTATTTTAAATCAGTGTTTTCACCAACCGCAAGGCTTCATCAATTCTGGATTCATCTTTACCGCCGGCCTGAGCCATTTCCGGACGGCCGCCGCCGCTGCCGCCGGTAAGCGCCGCTACCTGCTTGATAATCTTTCCGGCATGATAGCCTTTAGCCACCAGATCGGGCGTAACAAAAGCAATAAAGGCGGGCTTTTCCTCATAAATCGTGCCGAGTACGATAATACCGCTCTGCAGTTTATCCCGCAGCATATCACCCATCTCACGGAGAGTCTGCGGCCGGGCGTTATCCGCTTTCGCGGCTAATACCTTGATGTCTTTGATTATTTCTACCTGATTCAGGAAAGAGCCTACCGCCTGTTTGGACAGTTCTCTTTCCAGAGCCAGCGTGCGGCGTTTCTCTTCTTCCAAAGCGTTGACCAGTCCGGCAATTTTGTCCGGGACTTCATCCGCTTTGGCAGAAACTGCCTGGGCGATTTTGTTCATTCCCTCGAACTGGTGTTCGATGTATTTTTCCGCCTCGCGTCCGGTAACTGCCTCGATACGCCTCAACCCCGAGCCGACACTGCCCTCGCTGAGAATATGGAAATAACCGATTTCTCCCGTGGCACTTACGTGCGTCCCGCCGCAGAGCTCGGTACTGATAGCGGGCTTACCGATACGCAGCGTCCTGACGACATCACCGTATTTCTCTCCGAAGAGAGCCGTAGCTCCTATATCGAGGGCTTTCTGGTAAGCCAGTTCTTCCGCATAAACCGGGTGGTTCCGGCGGATTTCATAATTTATAATGTGCTGAATTTCCTGAAGCTCTTTCTCCGAAAGCGATGTTAAATGCGAGAAATCGAAGCGGAGACGGTCGGGAGCGACCATCGAGCCGCGCTGCTGTACATGCTCCCCTAAAACTTTCCGCAAAGCGTATTGTAATAAGTGAGTTGCCGTGTGGTTTCGGGCGATATCGAAACGCCGTTCGGTATCGACGGCTGCTTCTACATCTTCACCGGTAGTTAAAATTCCCTCGGTTACTTTTCCCTGGTGAATAACGATGCCCGCCGGGCCGTGAATCGTGTTCATCACCTGAAAACGGCCGGAAGAACCGATAATTTCACCGGTATCGCCTGATTGGCCGCCCATTTCACCATAAAACGGCGTTACGTCCAGAATCAGACTGCCTTCCTGCCCCTCACCGAGCGTGCCAGTGGATTCGCTGTCTATCATTAAAGCTAATATCGAACTTTTTTGGTTCATGGCCCCGTAACCGACGAAGTTAGTCGGCTCGATATTCAGCTTTTCTTTCAGGCCGGATAAATCGGCTTCCGCCCATTCGAATTTATGGCTGGCCCGGGCTTTCTCCCGCTGTTTGGCCATTTCTTTGGCGAAGCCGTCCATATCGACTTTATAGCCTCTTGTCGTAGCTATTTCTTCGGTGAGTTCAATGGGGAATCCGTAAGTATCATACAAACGGAAAGCGTCTTCGCCGGAAACCGTCTTTTTGGCTGCGTTCTGTTCCAAAATGTTTTCGATAAGCTCGAGTCCGGTACTTAACGTTTGCTGGAAACGGGCTTCTTCCAGTTCGATTACTTTAAAAATAAAATCCTGCCGTTTGTCTATTTCCGGATAGACTTTGCCCATTTTTTGAACGACGACTTTAGCCATTTCCGAAAGGAACGGTTTTTGCAGACCAAGACGGCGTCCGAAAATCGAAGTCCGGCGTAACAGACGGCGTAAGACATAACCCCGCCCGTCATTGCTGGGCACTACCCCGTCCCCGATTAAGAACGTGATGCCGCGGGAATGTTCGGCGATAACCCGCATCGCACGGTCGATTTCTTCATCCGTACCGAATTTTTTGCCGGATATTTTAGAGATTTTTTCCAGCAGCGGCACGAACAAATCCGTCTGGTAAACCGAACGTTTCCCCTGCATTATCGAGGACATGCGCTCCAAACCCATACCGGTATCGATATTAGGTCTGGGCAGCGGCGTGCGTTTGCCGTCTTTATCCTGATTGAATTGCGTAAAAACCAGGTTCCAGAATTCCACAAAACGGCCGCACTCACAGCTCGGACCGCAGTCCGGTTTACCGCAGCCACGTTCTTCACCGTAATCGTAATAGATTTCACTACACGGCCCGCAGGGGCCGGAATTACCGGCGGGACCCCAGAAATTATCCTTCGCCCCCATGCGGTAAATCATATTCTCCGGCACACCCATACCGCGCCAGATGTTAAAAGCCTCATCATCATCAAGATAAATCGTAATACGCAGTCTTGCGGGGGGCAGCTTTAATTCTTGCGTGACGAACTCCCAGGCCCAAGCAATCGCTTCTTTCTTGAAGTAATCGCCGACGCTCCAGTTGCCCAGCATTTCAAAGAAGGTGCAGTGCGAAGCATCCCCTACCGAATCGATATCCGTCATCCGGAAACACTTCTGGCAGGAGGCCAGCCGGGGCTTCGGCGGAATGGCCTTCCCGAAAAAATAAGGCTCGACCTGCACCACACCGGCGGTGGTAAATAATAAAGTGGGGTCGCCGTGCGGTATCAGAGAAGAACTGGCAATTACTTTGTGGTCTTTGCTTTCAAAGAATTTTAGGTATGCGGAGCGTATTTCATCACTGGTCATCATATAGTAAGAATTCTAGTGGAATAATGAAGGTAGTGTCAAAAGTAATAAAACTTGATATTAGTTAGTCGTTAATCTCTTCTTTAAGATCCTTGATGAATGAAGTCATCGGTCTTACATATTTCGACATTCCAGAATGGCTGGAGGAACTCAAATACCGTGGGCTATTATCAGGAAGATAAAAAAGTGCATGGTGGCTTCCCATTTCAGTAAGTTTATCATCAGAAAGATCTCTATCATATGTGATGAGATGCCATAACGCTTTTATCTTATGTCGATTGAGCAGATCTAAGTCTGTGGTATAAGCCTGTTTCCATCTTTCTCTTAACGTTCGTTTACAGGAAATTCCTATATACCATCCGGATTTTGTTTTAACCCATCTATCTATTTCTAGACCAGTAGTAAAATGTTCCGGTTGTGAACTTGCTTTAACGTCATAATAATCAAGAATAAAAGAGGTTACACTTTCAACCCCTCTACCTGCTCTACCCTTCCTTTTTTGTCCGACCCGCCTTTCAAACTCCTGACAAAACGATGTTAAAATGATATCTTTTTCCAGAGGAGTTAACTTAATCGCTTTGAGTTGTTCGCGAATTACACTAAATGCTTGTACAATTTGTACTCTTTCCGCTGCCATACAACCATATGACCCAACATCATCCCACAAATTGATTACAACTCCTAAACCATCTTCTCCCTTGTTTTTTAACAATGCATAAGCCAGTGATTGGGCGAATTCTACGTCACTATCCGGAATTGAATTTAAGGCAATATTTATTGGTATCATCACTTTTTCACACGTAAGCTCTAATACTTCTAAATCTTTTTTAGTTAAAAGTTTTTTAGATATATCCTCGATTAAATTTTGTATCGCCGAATATTTTTTAGTATTTTTCCAACGTTCAACAAGGATTTTCCCTATTGTTGTCTTCAGTATTTCGACAATTTCTTGTTCAGATTCGTTAATTATTTCTTTATTTAAAGCAGTTTTGATTGCATTTGCTATCTGGCTCATGATCCTATTATCTGAACCAACACCACCATATTTATCGGAAGAAATTAACATCCGAGAAAACCAATAAATATTATCCCATGGATTACTCGCTACATCTTCAATGAGCTTTACCTGAATTAAACGTTCGTCATTTGAGTTATCATTTTGCATGTTTTCCCCTTTATATTGGTTTCCAAAAATCCAATAAATATTCAAATGTCACGCCCATCGTAATGTAGTTACTCGGCCATCCGAATATTCCAATACGATTTACGATGTTTGTTCTATCCCAAATAATCACATTTCTTAATTCGTAACCGCGACGTCTCATTTCTTCGATTAAAGCAACGTGAATCGTGATTCTTTGATTTTCCCACCAAAAATCTGGGACATTAATAACACAGTGTGCTTTGGGTTTAAGTAATGGAAGTATAGCACCGAATATATTTCCCATAGCTTGCGAATAATCCACTATGGACATAGTACCTAAATCCCTTGGATCTTGAGAATACTGTTCGATTTTGCCAAGCTGACCATTATCCCTAGTACGTCTGGATTTGTTTTTCCGTTCTCTGTTTAGAAGATTTGCGTATGGTGGTGAAGTAAAAATTAGGCTAATAGTATTATCTGCAAAATATTGTGGTATTAGTCTGGCATCATCTTGTACAGCAACTTGTTTAGATTGCTCGAAAAGATTACCCTGATTCAACCTTCCGTTGCATAAATCAACGTATTCTTTTTTTAGATCAAAGCCCACAGCATTACGATTCAAGTCTCTCGCTGCTATTAATGTAGTACCACTTCCGACAAAGGGATCGACTACTAGTTCCCCTTCGTGAGTAAATAATTCAATCACTCTTTTTGCCAAAGAAATTGGAAAAGTTGCTGGATGAACTGTTTTATCACGTATGTCTCTTGACTCATAGGTAAACTGCCATACACCCAATTGACTTTTAAGCCAATCTTTGGCAGTCATACAATTTAAATGAGAAGAAACACAACTACAAGTTTTTTCAGAACCTATATTTAATTTTGTTCGGTATAATTCATGGTCTTCTCGAATTACTGTCGGATATTCTCTCTTCTTAATATTCTCATTTTTATTTCTTGAACTAACCACACGTATCTCCCTTAACACTCTTGGCATTATTATAGTATGATACATTATTTGCTTACTATTTAATAGTTGTTTCTACTTCCCCTCGCCCACACCGCCGCCCCGATTAAATTTACCTCATCGCCCAGTTGTGCCGGCACGATTTTGACCGCCCCGACCAACAACGGGAAAGCCCTTTCCTGCACCAGTTGCCTTGCCGGGCCGAGTAATCTCTCCCCGAGTTTGGCAACACTGCCGCCGATTACAATCATTTCCGGATTAAAGATATCCACAAGGCTGACCAGCCCGATGCCCAGGTATTTCGCAATCGCATTTATCGAAGCAGCGGCTACCTTATCACCCTTCTCGGCAGCTTCGCCGATTTCTTTACCGCTAATATTCTTAATCTTTCCTTT
The DNA here is from genome assembly GCA_964547925.1 of uncultured Dehalococcoidales bacterium. GTDB lineage: Bacteria > Chloroflexota > Dehalococcoidia > Dehalococcoidales > JAFGLR01 > JAFGLR01. The sequence continues at coordinate 10,185 of CAZJQF010000025.1, read as the reverse complement.
CACCATTTCCGGAAGAATCGATTTTTCTCCCTCCCGGATACGCCGGATAGCCTCTTTCGCCAGAGCGGTACCGGAGGCCAGCATTTCCAGACAGCCGGTGTTGCCGCAGTTGCATTTCGGGCCGTTGATATCGATGCTCATGTGCCCTATTTCCCCGGCACCCCCGGAAGCCCCTTCGTATATTTTATTATCGATAATTATGCCCCCGCCGATTCCCGTGCTCACCGTTATGTAAATCATATTCCGGGTACCCCGGCCTGCTCCGTAACGGTGTTCCGCAATCGCTGCCGCATTAGCATCATTCAATAAAAATACATCGATTGGATACCGCGTTTTCACTTTATCCGCCAGAGGAATGTTACGCCATCCCGGTAAATTCGGAGACGCTGTTACAATTCCCCTTTTCGTATCGATTGCTCCGGCGGCGGCTATCGAAATTCCCTCAAGTTCTGTAACATCTAAGCCGGATTTTGCCAATACTCGGTCGATGGCTTCGAATATATATTTTAAGACCGCTTGCGGCCCCTCTTCCGCATGCGTCAGCGAATAATCCCTGTAACTGACCCGGCGATTAACGATTAGTCCCGCGAGTATCTTCGTACCCCCCAGGTCGACTGCCAGAATCGGTTTTTTCATCTTCAAACTCCTGCTACCAGCATACATTCCGTAAAAAATATATTCAACCCCCATTTACGGGTATGTTATAATGCTGGTGAGTGAATTTATGGTAAATAAGGCCGTAAAGAGGTGGGAAGAACTCGGCATTGCCGTCATTTTCATTGTCGGCGGACTTCTCCATTTCCTCTTTCAGCTTTCCGGGGAATGGGCGCCCGTCGGTGCTATTGCTGCCGTAAACGAAAGTGTCTGGGAACATTTCAAGCTGGGTTTTTGGGCCGCTTCTTTTTACATGATTTTCGAATATTTTAAGCTGCGGAACTCCTTCCGTAATTTCTTCTTTGCCAAGGCCATCGGAATTTACCTTATCCCCGGTATCATCGCCGCCGACTTTTATTCTTACGCCACTTTTACCGGACGCCATAATCTGGCGGTAGATATTATCATTTTCTTCATCGCTATCGCGGCCTGCCAGACCGTCAGCTACTACCTTTCGACAGTCCGCAAATTACCGGGGTGGTGTAACAAACTCGGCCTGGCTATGCTGATTATTATGGCGGTTACTTTCATCATCGTTACCTATTTCCCGCCACACCTGCCGATATTCCAGGATTCCGTCACCGGAAAATACGGCATCCCGTAGTCTATTAAATAAGCCGTCCTGTTGTTCTCCGATTTCCGGAAACCGCATTTCACTTGACAAAACATCTTATTTTCCTTATATTATTAATGAAACCATCGACCTCGTTTTATCGGGGCGGTGAGTGGGTTTTAAAATTTACAATTAGGTGGTCGCTTGGAGCGGTATCCGACCGAGACGGCTGAATAGGAAAGACCTTTTTAGGCCTTCTTCGGCAGTTTCGTTCGGAGAAGGCTTTATTTTTTTGGTGCGGAAACGTAAATGTTAAAGTTAGGTTTCATCGGGGCAGGCACAGTGGGCACAGCTCTGGCTGTCAGGTTAGCCGAGAAAGGTTATCCTGTAGTCGCTGTTGCATCCCGCCATTATGAATCGGCCAAGAAATTAGCCGGCATGGTAAAAGGCTGCATCCCTTACGAAAATAACCAGGCGGTCGCCGATGATGCGGAAGCAGTATTCATTACTACCCCGGACATGGCGATACCGGAAGTCGCCGCCCAGCTTAAATGGCACGGCGGACAAAGCGTTATCCATTGCAGCGGTGCCGATTCCCTGGACGTACTCGAACCGGCCCGTCAAGCCGGTGCCCGCGTCGGAGGCTTTCATCCTTTACAAACCTTTGCCGGCGTGCAAATCGCTATCGACAACCTGCCCGGTTCCACTTTCGGATTAGAAGCTGAGGAACCGCTGCTCGGTGTTTTACAAGAAATGGCTAAAGCTTTAAACGGAAATTTCGTCGTCCTGCAGGCCGCCGATAAGGTAGCTTATCACGCTGCCGCCGTTATCGCCTGTAACTACCTGGTAACCTTAACCAAGCTTTCGACAGACCTCTGGCAAACCTTTAATGTGCCGCGCGATCAGGCTGTGAAAGCCCTTATCCCCCTGTTAAAAGGCACTTTGAATAATATTGCGAATATCGGCATCCCGAACTGTCTGACCGGACCCATCGCCCGGGGCGATACCGGCACCGTACAGAAACATCTCAATGCCTTAGAAAAAATAGCTCCCGAACTGGTTTCCACCTATCGCGAACTGGGAAGACAGACCATTCCCGTCGCCCTTGCCAAAGGCAAAATAGACGAAACGAAGGCTTTGGAGCTAAAAGAAATATTATCGACAACCGCTTAATTTCTTGTGAGGGGGTACACTATGAGAGTAATGCTGAAGAGTAAAATCCACCGGGTGAGAATCACTGACGCCAACATCGATTATGAAGGCAGTATCACTATAGACAAGCAGTTGATGGAAGCCGCGGATATTTTACCTTACGAGCAGGTACATGTCCTGGATGTGAATAACGGGTCCCGTTTCACGACCTACGCCATCGAAGGCAAATACGGCAGCGGTGAAATTTGTGTGAACGGTGCCGCCGCCAGATTGGTTGCGAAGGGAGATATTGCGATTATCCTTACGTACACTAACGTCGAGGACGCCGACACGGTTAATTACCAGCCCAAATTAGTTTATGTAGATTACAAAAACAACATTACCCGTATCGGACATCAGGTAGCCGTTGGCGGAGAATAAGATTAAATAATTTAAGCGAGAATTGGTATTACGGTGAGAATAATGAGAACGGAGTTTTTCGGGAGAGGACTGGTCGGGGCGAGTGGATTTGAACCACCGACCTCAGCGTCCCGAACGCTGCGCGCTAACCAAGCTGCGCTACGCCCCGCAAGATTCCATTTCATTATAGAGATATTTAGACCCTGAATCAAATAAATTGGAACGGCTCATTCTGCCGCGGACACAGAATAAGTCTATTAATAATAACCATGGTGCTTGCCCGTATAATTTACCCCCTAGAGCATCGTACCTCTACCAGAGGACGGTAGCTTAATAATAACAGGAAGGCAACCCCTTCCCGGATAGTCATCACCCCTCTCCTGTTACAGGGAGAGGGGACACAGGGGGAAAACTTTGGAGATCAATTTACAGTGAAATACTGTGTCGTTATAATGGACGGAGCGGCCGGCTGGCCTTTACCGGAGCGGGGCAATTTGACCTGTCTCGAACTGGCCAATACCCCCAACCTGGACGCATTGGCCCGGGAAGCCAAAATCGGCTTAGCCCGTACCGTCCCGCACGGAATGGAACCCGGCAGTGCTATTGCCTGTATGTCTGTCCTTGGCTACGACCCTACAGTCTACTACCGCGGCCGCAGTGCCATCGAAGCGGTAAGTATGAACGTCCCCGTCGCCGAGGATGAAGTCGTTTTCCGCTGTAATCTGGTGGCGATTCGGGACGGCAAGATGTTCAGCTACAGTTCCGGTTCTATCGATACTGAAGATTCCCACCAACTTATTACCGCCCTGCAAAAACAATTGGGCAGTGAAAACATCCGGTTTTATCCGGGTGTTAATTACCGGCACATTTTAAAACTGAAGGGTATGGGACAGGCGTTAGAGGCTAAATGTACGCCTCCCCATGATATTACCAACAAACCGGTTGCCGGATATTTGCCTCAGGGTGCGGGCAATGAAATTCTGCTTGATTTGATGAAACGTTCGGAAACTGTTCTACGCGACCATCCGGTAAACCTCGCCCGGCAACAACGCGGCAAGGTAACGGCAACCTCTATCTGGCTTTTCTGGGGCAGCGGGAAAATACCCAAAATGCCCGCCTTTGAAAAAGTATTCGGAGTCAAAGCTGCCCTGACTTCCGCCGTGGATTTATTACGCGGACTGGGGAAAATGGCCGGTATGACGGTTTTAGATATTCCGGGAGTGACCGATAATCTGAACAATGACTTCGCCGGACAGGCTGAAGGGGGTTTAAAGGCCCTCAAACAGCACGGATTGGTGGTTTTCCACATCGAAGCCCCGGATGAATCGGGTCATGAAGGTTCGATTGAGAAAAAAATCGCCTCTATTGAAAAAATCGACGCTGAAGTTATCGGTCGCATTCGCCGGTATAAAGATGATAAAATCAGAGTTTTAGTAATGCCGGACCACCCGACACCGATTAAGACACAGACGCATAATGACGAGCCGGTGCCGTTTTTACTCTGGGGTGCCGGTATTAATAGCAACGGAGCCGTCAGATTCTCCGAAAAAGAAGCAGCCAAAACCGGCATAGCCATTGACAAGGGATATACCGTAATAAATAATCTGGTTACTGAAGGATAATAGGTATGGCATTAATCGTACAAAAGTATGGCGGTTCTTCGGTAGCAAATGCCGAGCGTATCAAAAATGTCGCCCGGCGTATCGGAGCCACTAAAGACAGAGGCGACCAGGTTGTCGTCGTTGTCTCGGCAATGGGGGACACTACCGACGACCTTATTAAACTCGCCCGGCAGATTTCCAGCCATCCGGATGAGCGGGAACTGGATATGCTTCTCTGCACCGGGGAAATCGTATCCTGCACACTGTTAGCGATGGCTTTACAGGAAATGGGCTATGAAGCCATTAGCCTGAGTGGTGCCCAGGCAGGTATCCGTACCGATTCCGTATATAGCCAGGCACGTATTACCGGCATCGCTCCGAAACGCATCCAGGAAGAACTTAAAGAAGGCAAAATCGTCATCGTCGCCGGCTTCCAGGGTATTACCAAAGAAATGGATATGACCACCCTTGGACGCGGCGGCTCCGATACTACCGCGGTGGCTTTAGCTGCCAGCTTAAAAGCTAAAGTATGTGAAAGATATACCGATACCGACGGTGTTTATACCGCTGACCCGCGTACTGTTCCCAACGCCCAGCGTCTTCCGGAAATTAGCTTCGAAGAAATGCTGGAGCTGGCAACATACGGGTCTAAGGTTATCCACCCGCGGGCTGTCGAACTCGGCGAACTATACAATATTCCGATTCTGGTCGCTTCCAGCTTCAATAATAACCCGGGCACATTAATTCACGGAGGGCCTCTCACAATGGAAATTAGAAATAAAGTACGCAGTATCGCTCAGGATTTGGACGTTGCAAAAATAACCATCGTCGGTATTCCCGACAAACCGGGCGTCGCCGCCGGGATATTCGAACCACTGGCTAACGACGGTATCAGCATAGACACGATTGTGCAAAATACCAGTATCAATAACATTACCGATTTGACCTTTACTATTGCCAAAGGCCAGCTTAACAAAGCTATGGACATAATCAAGCCCATCGCTCAATCTCTGGGAGCGAAAGATATACTTACCGACACTAAAATGGGGAAAATCAGTATTATCGGTACCGGTATGCAGAACACCCCCGGTTACGCCGCTAAAATGTTTCGAGCTCTAAGTAAAAAGGGGATTAATATTCTGCTCATCAGTACTTCGGAAATAAGAATAACCTGTATTATCGAAGAATCAAAGGTCGCTGAGGCAGTACAGGCTTTACATACTGCTTTTGAGTTAGAGAAGCCGGACTAGTAAAAAAGTAATAAAATAAATATTTTAAAATTTATCCGAAAAGTACTTGACAAAAACAGGAAAATCCGTCTAATATGGCTAAACTGCGGTTAAGGATAAAAATTACATGGCGTACCACGAAGAGGAACAACTTAAACTTAAAAGGGTGAATACCAAGCAGGCGATCGCTCTTGCCATGCAGGGAAAATGGCAGGAAGCAATCGTTACGAATAAAAGTATTATCAACGTTTTCCCCGAAGACGTCGATGCCTATAACCGGCTGGGCAGAGCCTACATGGAGACAGGTGAATATGTCCAGGCTCAAAAAGCCTATGAGCATTCGCTGCGTATCGACGCGTATAACGCCATTGCCAAGAAGAACTTACAGCGTCTGACACAGCTTAAACAGATAGCAAAGAGCCCTAATAAGCAGCGTGGCCAAACCGTCGAGCCTCATTTTATCGAAGAAGCCGGGAAATCCGGGGTTGTTTCCCTGCAGCGTCTGGCAACCGGTAAGGGACTCGCCCGGCTGGTAGCCGGAGACCCGGTTACCCTGAAAATTGACGTCACCAACCTGCTGGTTAAGACGACCACCGGAGAATACATCGGCATGGTCGACCCCAGACACGCTCAAAGGCTGATTAAGTTTATAAAAGGCGGCAATAAGTATTCTGCCGCTATTATCAGTGCCGATACCAACAAAGTAACGATAATCATCAGAGAAACATTTACACACCCGAGCCTCGTCGGGCAACCTTCGTTCCCGCCGCGCTGGGCGGAAATAACACATACCGCTGAACGTACCGAAGACCAATGGGAAGATGAAGAAGATGAAGAACCGGAATATACCGAAGAAGAACCCGAGTCGGTACTACCGGAAGATTATTCCCCCACTGATGAATTGGGTAGTGAGGAGTAGGAGGACTTAACCACACATGACCATCGGAGCAACAAGACCAGTAAATATTGAAGACGAGATGCGCAGTTCGTATCTCGATTACGCGATGAGCGTTATTGTAGCCCGCGCTTTACCCGACGTCCGGGACGGACTTAAACCGGTCCACCGCCGTATTCTTTACGGTATGCGGGAACTGGGACTGTCCCATAACTCGTCCTATAGAAAAAGCGCCCGTATCGTCGGTGACGTTCTCGGTAAATATCATCCCCACGGCGATACCTCGGTTTATGATGCAATGGTCCGTATGGCGCAGGACTTTTCCATGCGATACCTGCTGGTAGACGGACAGGGTAACTTCGGCAGTGTCGATGCCGACCCGCCTGCCGCCATGCGTTATACCGAAGCCCGCCTTACCGAAATCGCCGAGCAAATGCTGCTCGATATCGAAAAAGATACGGTAGAATTCGTTCCGAACTTCGATAACAGTCTGACCGAACCGTCCATTCTGCCGACCCGCGTCCCGAATCTGCTGGTCAACGGCAGTTCCGGCATCGCCGTCGGTATGGCCACAAATATCCCGCCGCATAACCTTACGGAAGTCTGTAACGCTGTCGTGCATTTAATCGATAATCCCAATGCCACCGTTAACGACCTCATGCAATTCGTCAGAGGACCTGACTTCCCTACCTCAGGTATTATTATGGGGCTTGACGGCATTCAGAACGCCTACGCTACCGGTTACGGGCGTGTCGTTATACAGGCCAGAGCCCATATCAATGACACTCCGGAAGGCGGTGGACGCCGCCAGATTATTATTTCCGAACTACCGTACCAGGTCAACAAAGCGGCACTCGTGGAAAAAATCGCCGACCTCGTTAAAGACAAGCGGGTTACCGGTATTGCCGAATTACGTGACGAATCCGACCGGCAGGGTATGCGTGTTGTCATTGAGCTAAAACGTGAAGCTCAACCATACGTAGTTTTAAACACCCTGTATAAATACACCCCGATGCAGTCCTCTTTCTTCATCAACATGCTGGCACTGGTGGACGGCCAGCCGCGCGTCTTAAGTCTGAAAGAATCCCTGCAATACTTCATTGATTTCCGCCGGACGGTCGTTACCCGCCGCACGAAATTTGAACTAAAGCAGGCGAAAGAACGGGCTCATATCCTCGAAGGCCTGAAAATCGCTCTCGATAATATCGACGAAGTTATCAAACTTATCCGGGCGGCAAAAAATGCCGAATCTGCCCGCCATGAACTAAGAGAACGCTTCGGCCTCAGTGAAATCCAGGCTCAGGCGATTCTCGATATGCAATTACGCCGGTTGGCTAATCTGGAACGCCAGAAAATCCTCGATGAATACGCCGAAGTCATTAAAACGATATCCTATCTGGAAGATTTATTGGCGAATACGAAAAAGATTCTCGGCATCGTAAAAGAAGAAACTATAGCCTTAAGAGACAAATTCGGCGATGAACGGCGTACCGAGATAAGCGAAGCGGGTATTAAAGAATTCCACGTCGAAGACCTTATTCCCCACCAGAGAGTGGCGGTTACTTTAAGTGTCCGCGGCTTCATCAAGAGGGTCCCGGTTCATGCCTTTACCCCGCAGCACCGGGGCGGTAAAGGTATTATCGGACATGTTACGAGGGAAGAAGATGCGGTCAGGCTGCTCACAGTGGCCGATACCCATGACAATATGCTTTTCTTCACTAACAAGGGACGCGTTTTCAGCCTGAAATGCTATGAGATTCCGGCCGATGTTTCCCGTACCGGTAAGGGCACTGCGGTTATTAATCTTTTCCCGGTTACCGAAGGGGAAAAGGTTACGGCAGTAGTCGATGTATCGAATTTCCCGGAAGACCATTATCTGGTAATGATTACCCGTATGGGAGAAATCAAAAAGACCCGGGCGGAAAACTTTGCTGCCGTACGGAGCAGCGGTATCATCGCTATCGATTTGCCTAAGGGCGATGAACTGGTTGACGCCTGTATTACTACCGACCAGGATGAGGTATTGGTCGTAACCCGTAACGGTAAGGCCAGTAAATTTGCCGTCGGTGAATTACGTACGGCTTCCCGCACCAGCGGCGGCGTCCGCGGGATGCGTCTTACCTCCGGCGACCAGGTAGTCAATATGGATGTTGCTTATCCCGGCACCTTCCTGCTCATCGTTACTGCTTACGGTCATGGTAAGCTCACACCGGTTGAGGAATATCCCAGACATCACCGGGGCGGCGGCGGCGTTCTGACCTTCCACGTCATCGAAAAAACCGGCGAAGTGGCCGCTGCCAAAGTGGTCACCCAGGACCAGCAGTTGATGATAATTTCTGCGGAAGGTATTGTTATCAATACGCCGGTGAAAGAGAAAGACCCGACTAAGGGCGGTATCAGCGTCCAGCACCGCACGACTCAAGGGGTTCGTTTGATGCGTGTTGATGATGGAGACAAAGTCGTTTCCATCACCTGTTACGAGAATAAAGAATAATACTTAAACCGAAACAGTTTAGCGTAAGTTCGCTAAACTGTTTCGTACTTAAACGCTTTATCCACAAAAAGGTCGGTGCAGATTGTAACGGCTTCCGGGTCGAATAATATACCCTTTTGGTCGTTAATTTCTGCCAGACATTTAACCATCTCGATTGCCGAACGGTAAGGACGGTGGGCGGACATTGCTTCGACCACATCGGCCACCGCCATTATTTTCGCTTCTATCATTATCTGGTCGCCGTGTAATCCCCCGGGATAACCGGAACCGTTAATCCTTTCGTGATGCTGATGAATAATATCCGCAATCGGCCAGGGGAACTCGACAGGTTTCAGAATATCATAACCGACCTTGGGATGGGTCTTTATCAGTTCAAATTCAAGACTGTTGAGCTTACCCGATTTATTTAAAATTTCTGCCGGTACCTGGATTTTACCGATATCGTGCACCAGCGAGGCAAGATAAACGGCTTCTATTCTATCAGCGGGTAATTTCATCTCCGTGGCTATCGCCCGGGCAAGCTGGGCAACGCGTTTCTGGTGGCCTGAGGTATAAGGGTCCCGGACTTCTGTAGTATAAGCTAAAACGCTGACTGTCTCATGCAATACATTATTTAACTTATGGTAACTGGATTTCAGGTCTTCGTCGGCTTTTTTCCGCTCCGTGATATCCTGTGAAATAAGCTGGTATTGGTTTTTACCGTCCCAGAGGACTTCTCTTTGATATAATTCAAGATAACGTATCTGTCCGTCCTTACGGATAATATTGACTTCGTATCGCGGCTCCGCCGGTTCTCCCCGTTTTCTTTGTTCAATCCTCTTTGATACTTCGTTGTACGAATCAGGGGTATAACGCTTCTCCCTGGGAATAGCTTCGAGTTCCTGTAAACTGTCATACCCGAAAATATCCAGCCAGGCCTTATTGGCGTATAATACTTTACTATCCGTATTCATTACGCACTTGCCTAACGGAGAAGCCTCCATCGAATTGCGGAAGTTTTCTTCCGAAGCCCGGAGTTCCCTCTCAACTAACAGCCTCCGGGCGTTTTCCGACTCCAGCTCGGCGATTTTTTGTTCGAGCTTATTAGTTAAGCGTTCCGTGTAAAGTTTTAGTATTTCGGCTTCGGCCACCGCGGGTTTAGCTTCCGCTGCCGCCCCGGATTTAGCGTTTTCCATTACCCCCTGAATGATTTGGACAAATTCCGCCGG
>CAZJQF010000024.1:6022-21236 GCA_964547925.1 uncultured Dehalococcoidales bacterium | reverse complement strand
TGGAAAGGTAACATAGACACGTTACTAAACGAGAGACTGGCTCCTTTCGGAGTAACTGCCGGGCAATTGAGACAGAATCCGAACGGTATACTGATCAAAAGGCAGCAAACTGCTGCACCGGCTTACCGGAAGTATTCTCTTATCTTCAAGAATCTTCCCCATGGTAAAGTCCAGTGTTATAACGAGTTTCTCGGCGGTAAAGAGAATAACGACGGCACCGGAAAATTGCCATATTTTCCTGTTTATAAAGGACCACCGGAGGGTATTGCTGAGACGCCGGCACTGGTAAAAGAGTATCCCTTAATAATGAGCGATGTTCATGCTCACCGCTTATCCCAGCACAGCTTTATGCATAATGTGCCTTACCTCAGAGAATTACAGCCCTATCCCTGGCTGAAAATTAACCCGGCTACGGCAAAGAAGTATGGTATTGCAGACGGTGATTGGGTAAAGGTTGAATCGCTTTACGGCTGGTGCAAATTTAAGGCGGAATACTTTGAAGGAATATCACCGGAAGTATTGATGACCAAACGAGGCTGGTCGCAACCCTGTGAAGAGTTGAACCTGACCGGTTATCCTTCGGATGACGGCGGCAGCGAAGTTAATAATCTGTATAACTCGGATGATAAATTATTCGACAAGTTTTTCTCACAGATGTCCAAACAGACCCTGGTAAAAATCTCCAAATTAGAGAATGAATAATATGGGCAGACGATATGAGTTCAGGCACGATACCGCCAGGTGTACCAAATGTTATGCCTGCGAAATCGCCTGTCAGCAATGGCATAATATTCCCGCCGGAACAATTAAGCTGCGTCATGTTACGGAAGAAGTCAGAGGCACTTTCCCGAACGTAAAACGTATCTTCCATTCCGTTACCTGCCGTCACTGTAAAGACGCGGCATGTGCAGTTGCTTGCCCGGAAAATGCAATTAGTAGAAGAGAAGAAGATGGAATAGTAACCGTCGACACCAGCAAATGCAACGGTTGTCAGGTCTGTCTGGATGCCTGTCCCTTCGGTATACCACAATTCGACAAAGCCGGTATTATGCGTATTTGTGATATGTGCCCGGACCGTTTGGCAGCCGGTAAAACCCCAATCTGCTCCGAGGCCTGTCCTACTAAAGCTCTGGAATGGGTCATTTTGGAAAACGGCTAAATTCAGCCGATTGCCAGTAGAAGAATACTATCAGCTTTCTAAAGCCTTTATTTTATCGATACGCGTAGTGTGCCGTCCGCCCTCGAATTCAGTATTTAAAAAGTTATTGATGATTTCCCGTACTACTTCTTCCGGTTGTCCCGTTCCTAAAGCCAATACATTGGCATTGTTATGCAAACGGGCTCTGGCAGCACAAAAGGCATCATAACATAAAGCAGCCCGGATACCATCCACCTTGTTCGCGGCGATACTCATACCGATGCCCGTATCACATATCAATATTCCCCGGTCGAATTTCCCCGAAGCTACCGCTTCTCCGACAGCCCGGGCGATATCGGGATAATCCACCGATTTAGTATCGAAACTGCCGAAATCCTTAAATTCATACCCGGTTTCGACGAGAATATTTAATACTTTCTGTTTTAACTCAAAACCGCGATGGTCGTTACCCACGGCAATACGCATAAATAACCTCCGGAATTATTATATCATTTTACAAACACGCTTAATTTCTTCAAACGATATAGGACCTTCACGTAAAATAACCGGCTGTTCCCCTGTTATATCTACTATAGTCGAAGCTTCACCGCCCGGACATTGCCCGCCATCTATTATCAAATCTACTTTTTTGCCTAATTGTTCCTGTACTTCTGCTGCAATAATCGGACTGGGTTTGCCGTGAGCATTAGCACTGGTACCGGTAGTAGAGACACCTAATCCGGTAAGAATGGCTATCGGTACCGGATGTGCCGGTATCCGGAGGGCAACAGTAGTTTTATTTGCTGTAACGATATTAGATACTTTTTCCGATTTATTTATTACAAGTGTTAAAGCACCCGGCCAGAAATGCTGAGCCAAACGGAAAGCGACATCAGGCAGCGAAATACTGATATCCTTCATTTGTGCGATGTCGGTCATTATTACGGGCAGTGCCATATTAAAAGGCCTTTGTTTTACCTCAAACACCCTTTTTACGGCATTATCGTTGAAAATTGAGGCACCAAGACAATAAACGGTATCGGTAGGAAAAGCGATTATACCGCCCTGCTTTAATATTTTTACACCTTCATCGATTTGTTTACTTAAATGTTGTGAAAGATCTTTAAACATTTATTAATCCTGTGAACTAAAATAGCATTACAAAACGCAACCCGGCTGCTTATAATGTATTATCCCAAAATTATGCTATGTTTTCCTTGACGTCAGTATAGCATAGTGATAAGCTTTTATTACAAGCAATTATGAGTGAAAACGAAAGCAAATCAAATCCTGAAGTTAGCCATCGTATAGCGGCAAGCGGAGACCTTGAAGTCTCCACATATCTTGAAATCGCTAAAGAAATTAACGGTCAACAGTCTGTCCCTGCCACGGAACCCACTCCAGCCATGGAAAATGAAGCGATCGTTGTTTTGGATTTCGGCTCACAATACAGCATGCTTATTACCCGCCGGGTACGTGAATGCAATGTTTACTGCGAACTGGTTCCTTACGATACTCCGTGGGAAAAAATCGAACCCTTAAATCCCAAGGGTGTAATATTATCGGGCGGACCGGCCAGTGTTTATGAGGAAGGTGCTCCGCTGGCTCCTTCTTATATATTTGAGAAAAAACTGCCGGTACTCGGTATCTGTTACGGTATGCAGTTAATCGTCCACCAGCTTGGCGGGAGGGTTTCTCCCGGTACCAATCGCGAATACGGACACGCGGTTATGCATGTCAGCGACCCGGAGTCGCCTCTTTTTGCCGGCTTACCACCGACAAACACCGTCTGGATGAGTCACGGTGATAAAATTGAAGTTATGCCTTCCGGATTCCGTTCGCTCGCATATACGGAAAACACACCTATTGCAGTAATCGGTAATGATAAGGGTATTTTCGGTCTGCAATTTCATCCTGAAGTAGTCCATACTCCAGACGGGAAAAATATTATTAAGAATTTCATTTATAAAGTCTGCGGCTGTAAGGGAAGCTGGACCATCGGCAATTTTATAAACGATGCCATCTACCGCATTAAAAAGGAAGTAGGCGGCGGCAAAGTCATCAGTGCTCTTTCCGGCGGAGTAGATTCCGCGGTCGCAGCTACTCTGATACACCGTGCAATCGGGAACCAGCTTACCTGCATTTTCGTGAATAACGGTTTACTGCGGCGTGAGGAAGTCGAAAGGACTTTCAATACCTTCCGTTTAAATATGGGCATGAATATCAGATACGTCGATGCGACCGATAGATTTCTAACTTGCCTAAAAGGGGTTATCGACCCCGAGCAGAAACGTAAAAGAATCGGTGAAGAATTTATCAGGGTATTCGAAGATGAAGCTCAAAAAATAGGCAAGGTTGATTACCTGGCTCAGGGTACTCTCTACCCTGACGTTATCGAAAGCGCCGTTTCCTCCAGTAACGCAGCTGCAAAAATTAAGACCCACCACAATGTCGGCGGGCTGCCGGCCAAGATGATGCTGAAACTCATCGAGCCCTTACGTTTCCTATTTAAAGATGAGGTTAGGCAAGTCGGGCTCGCTTTGAATATGCCGGAAGAAATGGTCTGGCGTCAGCCCTTCCCCGGTCCCGGCCTAGCCATCCGTATCATCGGTGAAGTTAACCGGGAGCGGTTGGAAATACTGCGTTCAGCTGATTATATCGTGATGAACGAGATTAAAAAGGCGAAGCTGTATCATGAGGTATGGCAGACTTTTGCCGTGCTGACCGATGTTCATTCGGTCGGTGTGATGGGTGATTTCCGTACTTACGGTTACCTGGTCGCCGTCCGTGCCGTAACCAGCGAAGATGCGATGACGGCCGATTGGGCGAGATTACCCTATGATTTATTAGCCCGCATTTCAAATCGTATCGTAAACGAAGTCCCCGGTGTGAACCGTGTGGTTTATGATATAACCTCAAAGCCTCCAGCTACTATCGAATGGGAATAGCGGTACTCGGAAAGATTTAGTATTTAAGTGGGTTAGGATGATATCAAATAACCCACTTTATTTATTAGAACCGGTATTTTACCGGTATATTTGATCTACTCTTCAAAAACGGATAATAAGGAGCTGAGCGATGAAGATTCTAGTTATCGGAAGCGGCGGCAGGGAACATGCGTTGACCTGGAAGATAGCACAGAGTCCGAAAGCGAAAGAAATATATGTAGCTCCCGGTAATGCCGGTACAGCCAAAATCGCTCAGAATGTAAATTTTAATGCCACTGATATCGATGGAATCATAAAATTTGCCCGCACTAAAAATATCGACCTTGTTGTCGTAGGGCCGGAAGGTCCGCTGGCTCTGGGAATTGTCGATAAATTTCAGGCAATCGGAGTGCCTGCCTTTGGACCGGGTAAACTGGCAGCGGAAATCGAATCAAGTAAAGTATTTTCGAAGAGTCTGATGCAGAAATATAATATTCCCTGTGCTAAGAGCGTCAGTTTTTCTAACTATATAGAAGCAAAAAAATATCTGGAGCAGCAAAACCCCCCTGTGGTGATTAAGGCGGACGGATTAGCAGCGGGCAAAGGTGTGGTTGTTGCCAGAACCACCGAAGAAGCGCTTACTGCCTTGAGCGATTTTATGGATAAACGTACATTAGGTGCCGCCGGAAACAAGATAATTATCGAAGAATTTCTGGGCGGGATAGAGATGAGCACGTTTGCGTTTACCGACGGCAAAACGGTGGTCCCGATGGTCCCCGCCTGCGATTACAAGACAGTCTTCGATAACGGTCAGGGTCCTAACACCGGTGGCATGGGCAGCTATAGCCCTTCATATTTTTACACTCCCGAACTGGGCAAGAAAATCCAGAGTACGATAATGGTTCCCGCAGTAAGCGCTATGGAGAAGGAAGGACGGCCGTATAAGAGCGTTCTTTACGGGGGTTTGATGGTTAACGGCGAGGATGTTAAAGTTCTCGAATTTAATGCCAGGTTCGGCGATCCGGAAACTGAAGTAGTCTTACCGAGATTAAAAACCGACCTTGTCGATATCATGTTATCGGTAACTAATAATCGTCTATTCGATATGAAAATCGAGTGGCTGGATAATGCCTGTGTCGGAGTAGTGATGGCATCCGGCGGGTATCCGGGAAACTATAAGACCGGTATACCCATCACCGGGTTGAACCGCGTTGCTCCCGATATTACGGTTTTCCACGCGGGCACGAAAATCGATTCTACCGGAACGACAGTCACCAACGGAGGCCGTGTGCTTATCGTCGTAGCCTCAGGGAAAAATATTGCCGAAGCCAGAGAAAAAGTCTATAATAACCTTCCGTTGATATCGTTTGAAGGTTGTCATTACCGTAAAGATATTGCTTTAATAAAAGAAAACTAATATTTATATGCTCCCCAAAATTAAATGAGGTGCGAAAAAGATGCCTTTAGTTGCCATTGTAATGGGCTCAAAATCGGATTCGGAAACCGTCCAACCCATGCTGGATATTCTCAAACAGTTAGATATCAATTATGAAGTGAATGTCATTTCTGCTCACCGCAATCCGGATAAAGTGAGAAAATTTGCCCAGGGAGCCCGCAAAAGGGATATCGAAGTGATTATCGCAGCCGCCGGCGGGGCAGCCGCTTTACCGGGTGTCATTGCCAGCTGGACGACAATTCCGGTTATTGGCGTGCCGTTAGCCAGCAGCGACCTTAAAGGCGTCGATGCTCTTTATTCTATCGTGCAGATGCCGTCGGGAATTCCCGTTGCCTGTGTTGCCGTCGGTACGGCCGGCGTGAAAAATGCTGCATATCTAGCCGCTGAGATATTAGGCATTAAATACACCAAAATAAGAGAGGCTTATGAAAATTACCGGAAGAGCCTGCAGGGGGAAAGTAAATGATTGGACGATATAGCCGTCCGGGTATGGCCCGGGTCTGGTCAGATGAAAATAAGTTCAATAAATGGCTTGACGTTGAAATAGCGGTATGTGAGGGATGGACCGAGCTGGGCGTTATTCCTAAAAGGTCCATGAGCCGGATAAAACTGGCTAAATGTAATCTCAAAAGGATGGAAGAAATCCTGCAGGAAACACATCACGATATGACGGCGTTTTTAGGTTCGGTTTCCGATAGTGTCGGTGAAGATTCGCGTTTCATTCATCTTGGGATGACTTCTTCCGATGTGATGGATACCGCACTTAGTTTGCAATTAATGGAAGCCGGTGATATTTTACTTCATGATATTAAAGACCTGATTACAGTGCTCGGCCGTTTGGCCATCAAACATAAATATACCGTCATGATAGGCCGGACCCACGGCGTACATGCCGAACCTATTACTTTTGGATTGAAGCTGGCGATATGGGTCGAGGAAATGCGGCGAAACCGTCAGCGTCTCATCGATGCGAAAACGAACATATCCGTAGGTAAAATATCCGGGGCTGTTGGCACTTACGCCACGCTTTCACCGCAACTGGAAGAAATCGCCTGTGCGAAATTGGGACTCCAGCCTGCACCGGTATCCAATCAGGTATTACAACGCGATCGCCATGCTCAATTTGTAACTACTTTGGCTGTGATTGCCGGTTCGTTAGAGAAATTCGCGACGGAAATACGGGCGTTGCAGAAGACGGAAGTACGCGAAGCAGAAGAGCCGTTTAGCGCCGGGCAGACCGGTTCATCTGCCATGCCCCATAAAAGAAACCCGGAGCTTTGCGAACGGGTATGCGGATTGGCCAGACTTATCCGCGGCCATGCCCTTACTGCACTGGAAAACCAGACCCTCTGGCACGAACGCGATATCAGCCATTCCTCGGCAGAACGGATAATCTTACCGGATGCCTGTTTCGCTCTGGATTATATTACGAGTTTATTCACTTCGGTAATGAGCAACCTGACCGTTAACACCAAACAAATGACTAATAACTTGATGCTGACCAAGGGCTTAATCTTTTCGCAGAGAGTTATGCTTGCCTTAATCGAAAAGGGACTCAGCAGACAGGAAGCTTACAAATTGGTTCAACGAAATGCGATGAAAGCCTGGAAAGGCAAGAGTAATTTTATGACCTTATTAAAAGCGGATGCTGCGGTAACCGCAGTATTATCGAAAGACGAACTTAAATCGCTTTGCGACGAAACGTATTATACCCGGTATGTCGATGACGTGTTCAAACGGCTGGGTCTAACCGAAAGGCAATGGCAAAGTGATTTGATTGAAACGAGCGGTTTAGTCCCGAGATCAATTTAATATCTGGCCTTTATCACGATAAAATATTATTTTAGTAAAGGAATTAGATGCCGAAGACTATTGTTAACGAAACCAGTTTACAGCTTCCTCTTTTCATTAAAGGTAAAGTCAGGGATACATACGACTTAAATAGTTATCTGTTAATCGTAGCTACCGACCGGTTATCGGCCTTCGATGTCATTTTACCTGATGGTATTCCGGATAAGGGTGCGGTATTGAATCAGATATCTGCCTTCTGGTTCAAGCAAACGGGTAATATCGTACCCAATCATATGGTAGAAACCGTAAACAAAATTAAACAACTCGATGTTTATCTCCAGCCTCAAAAAAGATTTGAATACCCTGCTTATTTAGCCAAAAGGTCTATGATAGTCAAAAAAGCTAAAAGACTTCCTGTAGAGTGTGTAGTCAGGGGATATATTACCGGCTCAGCCTGGAGCGAATACTTAAAATCCGGTACCACCTGCGGTATCAACCTCCCTAAAGGTTTGAAAGAAAGCCAGGAGTTACCCGAACCTCTTTTTACTCCGACGACAAAAGCCGATGCCGGCCATGACATGCCCTTAACCCAGGACGGCGTTATTGAGTTAATCGGAAAGGATTTAGCCGACCGGGTTAAAGAAAAGACAATCGCCGTTTATAAATTTGCCCGCGATTACGCTCTGCAAAGAGGAATTATCATTGCCGACACAAAAATGGAGTTTGGTATTAACGATAAAGACGAACTCATTTTAATCGACGAATTATTAACTCCCGATTCTTCACGATTCTGGGACGTAAATACCTATAAAGTCGGCCAATCACAGGACAGTTATGATAAACAACCGGTACGCGACTGGTTAACCGCTTCAGGCTGGAATAAAGAACCGCCCGCACCGCAGTTGCCGCCGGAAGTTATCGAGAGTACTTCGGCCAGATACCGCCAGGCTTTCGAGAGATTAACCGGACAGAAATTAAAATAGTAATCTACCGTTTTTCGGTAGCATTGCCGGATTCCGTAAGTTGTTTTTAAGGAGGTTATAATGACAGCCGTAGATACCCGAAATATCGAAGCAGTTATCAAATCTTTAAAAGCGAATAACTTCGACACTGTCGAGTATGTTAAAGATGCGGAGACCGCAGTAAAAGCAATACTCGGTATTTTACCTCCGAAAGCTGTAGTTGAGATGGGCGGAACGATGACGATGCGGCAAATCGGCATCAGAGATATTCTTATTGAACGGGGTTATCTCAAATTAATGCAGCCCGGACAACCCCCTAACAGGATGCGACAAAACGGTGACTTCTTGTTAAGTAGTTGTAACGCGGTTACACTGGACGGCAAGCTGGTAAATATAGATGGCACCGGTAACCGTGTGGCTAAAATGATATTCGGGCCGGAAAAAGTAATCCTGGTTATCGGGCAGAACAAGATTGTCCGTGATGCCGATGAAGCGGTCAACCGCATTAAAACCGTCCTTGCTCCTTACCACGGAATGACTATGGGCGTACAGGCTCCGTGTGCTAAAGACGGAAAATGCCATAACTGCAAATCACCGGGACGTATATGTAATGTAACCACAATTATCGAGAAAAAACCCAGATTAACCGAATATGCGATATTTATTGTCGGTCAGGATTTAGGTCTGGGTTGGGACCCGGACTGGCCGGAAGAACGAATAGAACGAATCACTGCGGTTTACCGCGCTGCATGGGAACAGGAAAGGGCTTCCTTTAAACTGCCGAAACCTGAATAGTAAGTAATTACCGTATATAAAACAAAAGGAGGGATCTCGCTAAGTAGATCCCTCCTTTTCTGTCTGTAAGCTATTCCAAGAGACCTTTGGTACTTGGTACGCCTCCGGCACGTTCATTAATTCGTGTTGCCGCATGCAACGCCCGTCCCAGAGCTTTAAACACCGCTTCCACTTTATGGTGGTCGTTTACTCCATATAGAACTTTAGCATGCAAACTCAACTTGCCTTCTGAAGCAAATGATTCCAGAAAATGCCTGACCAAATCAGCCGGAAATCCAGCCATATCATTCCCCTTAAGAGGTATATCCAAAACGGGATATCCCCGGCCGCTGATATCGATAACGACCATAGCTAAAGATTCATCCATCGGTACCGTGGCATCGGCCATACGGACGATATTGGCTTTATCGCCAAGAGCTTTAATGAAAGCTTTCCCAAAGCAAATTGCGACATCTTCGATTAGATGATGCTTATCGTCACCGGTAGCAGACAATATTATGTTAAATGTACCGTGTTTGGCTACTTGAGAAAGTAAGTGGTCAAAACTACTGATGCCGGTATCAATCTTACTTTCCCCGCTTCCATCGAGGTTAATTTCAAGATTAATATCGGTTTCTTTAGTCTGGCGTTTAATGATTGCTTTTCTGGCTTTCATAGTTCACCTCAAGGCTAATAGATTACCACGAAGAGCCTATTTCCCGCAAGGTCTCCAGAATAATATCGGTATGTTCCGGTCTGCCCGCACTGAGCCTGATACAGTTTTCCAATCTCGGTTTAGCAAAATACCGTACCAGTATTCCTTTTTGCTGCAGTCTGGACTGTAATTCCGCAGCATTGCCTTTCAATACCTGACAGAGAATAAAGTTTGCTCTGGTGGGATATGGTTTTAACCATTTTATTTTCTTCAGTCCATTATATAAACGATCTCTTTCAGTAATGAGGATTTTAACCCGTTCCAGCAAGAAATCGACGTCATTTAGCGATTCTTGAACAGCAACCAGCGCCGCGACGTTTATATTAAAAGGCACTTTGATCCGGTGCAGCGTCTCGGCAATAGCCGGTGGAAACATCCCGTAACCAACCCTGAGACCAGCCAGACCGGCCCATTTACTGAAGGTCCGTACCACCATCAGATTAGGATACTTTTTCATCAGAGGAACGACCGTCACGCCGCTGAATTCATAATAGGCTTCATCGATACAGGTCGGTAAACCGATATCCAGAACTTCTATTAAGTCTTTCCGCGGCGTAAGATTACCTGTCGGGGCATTTGGATTAGCCAGAAATATCAACTTGGTCTTTTTATCCACGGCTTTTTGAATGGCTTTTACATCTATAGCGAAGTTTTCGTCACGCTGGATTTCAATGAGTTTACCGCCGCATATCTGCGTGCTGAACCGGTAGATATCAAAGGTCGGTACGTAGTTAATGACACCATCACCCTCACCGACAAAAAGGCGTGTTACCAGGTCAAGTAATTGATTGCTGCCGTTGGCTCCGACGATGCATTCCGGGTTGACTCCCGTATATGCCGCTAACTGCTGCCGGAAGGCTGTCTGTTCGGCGTCCGGATAAATATTAAAACCGTTGTATTTCGCCAACGCCTTATTAACCCGCGGTGATGGACCGAACAAATTTTCATTCTGGTCGACTTTAATGATTTTATCTAAAGAAATACCGGCTTCCTCTGCCTGTGCGTCTGAAGCTACGGGAGAACTATAGGCACCAAAAGAAAGCAGTTCCTTACGAATATATTTTTCGATTCCCTGAGGCATTATTTTAAATCCTCCAGCCGTTTTTCGACGGCTCTGGCATGTGCGTCTAACCCTTCAGCCCGGGCGATAGTTATGGCCACATCACCTAGTATTTTAATTCCGGTCTTATTTATTTTGACCACATCGATAATCTTGATGAAATCGAGTATGTTTAACGGCGAACTGAATCTGGCTGTGCCACCCGTTGGTAAGGCATGACTCGGTCCGGCAACATAATCACCGATAGGCTCGGTAGCGTATTCACCGACAAATATACAACCGGCATTATTGATTTTCGACACATATTGTTTTGCATTCTTAACCATTAATTCAAGATGTTCGGGAGCGTACAGATTAGCGAGTTCAATAGCTTCTTCCACACTGGTCACCACGATTACCGCTCCGTTCTTCGCCCAGGATTCCGCAGCAATATTCTGCCGTGGTATTACCGCCAGTTGTTTATCTAATTCTATTATTACCTCGTTGGCTATCCGCACGGAAGTAGTAATAAATATAGCCTGAGCCAGCATATCATGTTCCGCCTGAGCTAACAGGTCGGCAGCACAATATTTCGGATTTGCCGTACTATCAGCTATAATCAACACTTCGCTGGGTCCCTGTAATGCATCGATAGCAACCGTACCGAATACCTGTTTTTTGGCGAGCATTACGAATACATTACCCGGCCCGCAAATTTTATCAACCCGTGTTATCGTTTCCGTACCGTAAGCTAACGCGGCAATCGCCTGAGCTCCACCGATGCTAAATATACGGTCGACTCCTGCGATATCAGCGGCAACAATTGTATTGGCCGGCACGGAACCGTCAGCTTTCGGTGGCGTTACGATAAAAGCTTCCTTCACTCCGGCGACTTTTCCGGGTACGACGGTAGCCAAAACGGTAGAAGGATAGCTGGCCATACCGCCCGGAACGTAAAATCCGACACGTTCAAGCGACCGGATAATCTGTCCCCATTCTGTTCCGCTAACCTCATTCCAGATGTTTTTCTTCTGTTCTTCATGGAATTTACGAATACGTCCGGCAGCAAACTTTAAGGCGTCTACCAGTTTTTTATCAACCTGTTTATAAGCTGCAGTTATCTGCTTTTTACTTACTTCCAGCGTTTTTAACTCAACTCTATCGATTTTACGGGTATAGTCCAGCAAAGCCGCATCGCCTTTGGTACGCACGTCCTCCAGAATTTGAGCGACGGCCTGTTCCGGTTCTATATCCTTCTTGAAGATTTCTTTAAGACGGTTACGCACGGACGGAGAAACAGTCCCGTAAGCTGTCCCTGTCTGGCGGGTCAACCTTACCTGGCCGGCGTTTATTCCTTTAATGATTTCCATAATTATGCTCCCAGGGCTTTACGGAGCATCGTGACTATCGAGTTAATCCGCTCTGCCTTTGCTTTATTTACCCTGGTATTACCAATCAAACATCCGGTTGATTCGAATAAAGTATCGATTATCCTTAAATTATGCCTTTCCAGAGTTTTACCGGTCTGGGTATTTTCGATTAATATATCGGCATCGTCTGGTATAAACGTTTCGGTGGCACCCCATGTTGGAATAATCCGGTACATTCCTAAATGATTATCCCGGGCGTACTTATCAGCTATATTAGTATATTCGGAAGCGATACGCAACGGGGTGGGTTTTTCACTGCAATAATTTCTTAAATCATGCAGGTTTTCAATCGGCATTTTATTGCTGACGACAGCGACAATCCTCACCCAAGCATATTTAAGGTCTAATAATTCTGCCACCGGACTGGTGGGAAATTGATATAAGTGATTTCTCACCCAATCCTTACCGGTTATCGCCATATCAAAATTACCGTTAGCCACCTGCAAAGGCATATCCTGCGGCCGGATAACTTTAAAAAATACCCCTTCTAAATTAGAAGTTGGTCTCGGATTACCGCCGGACCCGGTATAGCCTTCCATTTTGATACCGGCTTTATCCAGAAGTTCTGCCGTGGGAGCTTGCTGGTGTCCGTCGGCAATAGCAATTCTTAGAAGATTATCCTCTGCCGTTTCAATCATCCCTCTATTCTCAAAAGTCCGGGGTATTTCCACACTACTGAACACTTTCCCCAATGGCTTATTTTCGATAAGTGTCTCGAGGAAACTGCCCAAATCGCAGGTTTCCCAGCTGTCACGATTCGCGATCAGACAAGCGGAAGAGTTCAATACCCGGTCTATAGCAAACAACCCCTGTGGCAGCTTCTTTCTGTCCGAAACTAATGCCAAATCCGCACTATCCGGCGGATAAGCTTCCGCAGCTCCCCATACCGGATAAACACTAAAACGGCGCAGTCTGTTTTTCGCGGCAAATGATTCAGCAAGGTTCGGATATTCGCTGGCAATGCGAATACATTCCTGAGAAGCCCTTATTTCATTGAGTGAATCATACTTTCCGGTTACCATATAAAGAATAGTATGGGCGTAACCGAGGTCTTCGATTTTCACGACTGCACTGCTGGGATATTTAACTAACTGCTCTTCTACCCAATCCAGCCCGCAGATACCCAAATCATAATTACCGATAGCAACCTGAACGGGGATATCTTTTTCGTGGAATATCTTGGCGTTAAGATTCGGGAAAGAAGCCGACTGCAGATGGTAAAATCGTGTATCTTCGGTATAATCGTTTAGTCCCCAGCCGGCTGCTTTCAATAACCGGGAGGTCTCAGCGAGAAGACGACCTTTGGGTAGAGCGATTTTTACTTGTTTTTTCATTTTGTAGTATCTCAAGTATTTCCGAAGGATTATTTATTTTATACTTTTTTCTTTTATTAATATTTACCAGAGTGAATTCCGATTTACTATTGACTGTTAAATTCCAATTAAAATTATCCGGATGTTTTCCGATATCCATTTCAGCTTTAATACCGTGGCGATGGAAAAAATCAGCGATATCGAAGCCGGTTTTAACCGATTCACCGTTTTTCTTCGCTAAACTTATAATTATACCCGGGATTAATCCTGCCTCATCCGTTATTAAACCGGTTAAACGGTCCAGAGAGAGAGCAAATCCCGAAGCGGGGATGTTCTTACCGCTCATCAATGGTATTAGAGCATCATATCTGCCGCCGCCGCCTACTCTTTCGCCATTAACGGAAACGTGGAAAACAAAGCCTGTATAATATTCGAATCCCCTCCCGGAATCTATGTCTATGGTGTATTCGATATCCAGACTTTCCAGTAAGTCCACGATACTTATTAAATCACTTAAAGGCTTCACCAGTGCCGGAACTTCCTTCGAGTATAGCGATTTCAGATTCTTTAAAATGTTGCCTGATTTGCCCCGCATATTCATCAGAGCGGAAATATTACGGCTTATCGCTTTATTTTCGGTTTTTATTCCGGTTAAAGCCTTTATATCCCCTTCCAGGAACTTATCCAGTACGCTTGCCTGTTGTTTTTCATCTAAACCGGAGTTAAAGATTAACGCATTGATGACTCCGGCGTGCGATAACTGTAATTCAACATTCTTCTGATTTAGTTTCTTTAATACTTCCAAAGCCATGGTGATTAATTCGACATCAGCTACCGGGGAACCGCCGCCTATCAGTTCAACGCCGCACTGCCACCTTTCCCGATTCTGCTTGCCGGTCTCTTCAAAAACAAACGAATTAGCCACATAATAGTACTTGGCCAGTGCTGCGTTCTTGATGGTATCGATATACAATCGGGCAGCCGGAATCGTACCTTCCGGTCTTAAAACAACACGTTCACCGCTCCAGCCGTCCCAATCCAAAAAGGAATACGTTTTATTTAATAATTGTGGAGTTAACGTCCCGGTAGAAGTAAACAGGTGCAGGTATTCCAGAGCGGGAGTTTTGATTTCTTGATAACCCCACTTTTCACACGAATCGCGAAATGCCGCCTCGATAGTCCGAAATTTCTTCATTTCGTCGGGCAGTAAATCGCGAAAGCCTTTAGCAAGTTGTATTTTCATCTTGTTTACATCGTTATCGATAGTGATTTGATTTTACACTAAGTTAAGGAAATGATTCAATTCAGTCCATACGGTATTTCAATTAGCAAATGGTTTGTTTCAAAATAGGTAAAATAATAATCAACGAGCGATTTCCGGATTAATATCTTGCTTATCGACCAGAGAGTGTACCCGGGCAGCGATAACTGCCTGCTGTCTGTTTGTGACATGTATTTTTCCGAAGATATTTTTCAAGTGGGCTTTTACCGTATTTTCCGTAATCTTAGCTGTCTCGGCAATCTGCTTGTTACTCAACCCTTTTCGTGCCAGGAGATAAAGAATCTCCTTTTCTCTTTTACTAAGATTAGACATCTCTGCGGAACCGTCATTAAATGTATTTACATCCGCTGTTTCAAATAAGCGTTGCCCGACAACGGAATAAAAGAA
>CAZJQF010000024.1:3419-5922 GCA_964547925.1 uncultured Dehalococcoidales bacterium | reverse complement strand
ATTGTACCCCGTCATACCACAATTCACGGTTGCTTCCTAATATTACTTTTAACTTTTTCACACCTCACCCTCCAGCATCCAATCCGTTTGATTTCCCCACTATTAATATACTACAATATCACACTAAAGTATTAGTCACTCTATTATAATATTAACTCTAAGTGGTGTTGAATAACTGAGTTTGGGTCATTACAATTAAATTGGATAGTGCCTGAGTGTTTTTTCTTTGTCCTGCATTTAATAGAGGGCATCGTTAAAACCGGAGTAAATTAATGGTCATCGAGTTACAAATGTCAATCCATATGGAGCCTGGGAAACCTTCCTGGTCGGCCTATGAGAAGTGGGTACAAAAACTCGAACAGCTAAGCGGAGGGGCATTAAAAATAAAAATGTCCTACTCCGGTATTGTCGGTTTGATAGAGTGGGAAAACGTGCTTGCCCATACCTGTGATATTACCCGGGTATTCACCCTGAATATGCCGCCCTTCCCGATGCATACCGTGCCGGCGTTGCCTTATATGCTACCCGATTCACCTGCCGCTTTAGACATCATCGACTTTTTATATAAACAATACCTCTCCCGCGAATGGCAGAAAGCTAAAGTACTCTGGCTCGGTTTGATGAGTCCCTGGCATCTTCACACTGCCGATAAAGCGGTAAGGACGCTAGAAGACATCAAGGGATTACGGATACTGGCGAGCGGTTTGATGGCGGAACTGGTTAAAGCATGGGGAGGCATACCGGTTGAACTCACTCCTCCCGCCGGAACCGGACGCAGTGGTCTCCAGCAGACTCAGTACAATGCTTTGAAAAATGGTGTTGTCGATGGTTCTATGGGTACGTTTGAAGTGGTTAACGACTTTAAACTATATGAAGTAACGGAATATCATACTTATTTAAATGTTTTCCGCGATATAAATGCTACGATTATGAATTTGAACACCTGGAATAATCTGCCTGAAGATATTCAGCAGTTATTCGATAAACTAAACTCCCAAGCCCGGGCAGAATCGAATGCCGCCCAGAATTTAGAAGCGGAAAAACCCCAGAAAATGCTTATTGAACTCAAGCATACGATGATTAAACCGGAACCGAAAGAATATGACAGGTTCGTTAAAGCAGCCGGTACGATGGTAAACCATGAAATTACCAGGCTGGATAGTGCCGGTGTCCCCGCTTCGGCAATAGCTGCCGATATTAAAAGAATAAGAGGTGAAAACGAATAATGAAAGAGAGAACATTATTTGACCTTACCGGGAAAACGGCTCTGGTTACGGGTGCCGGCAGCGGCATGGGCCGGGCAATTTGCGAGGGGCTGGCAGAATACGGAGCTAATGTAGTTTGTACCGATATCAACCTCAAAGCCGTTAAAGAAACCGCTAAATTGGCCGAACGCTTTGGTACTAAAATACTCGCATTGAAAGCCGATGCTTTTAAAGAAGCGGAAATTAATGAAATGGTTCGTAAAACCCTGGCTAAGTTTAAGAAGTTAGACATTGTGTTTGCTCACGCGGGTATAGTCGATACAACCCCGGCCAAAATCCACGAGTTGAAAGTGGCCGATTGGGATAGAATTGCTTCAGATTATGTCCGCGGCATATACTTATTAATGAAGGCTGTTTTTCCCGTTATGATGAAGCAGAAAGGCGGTTCCTTCATTACTACTTCAGCCGGTACCGCATTATGGCCTCTACCACAAACGGGTGAATTACATCTGGCGACACCGTATATCACCGGTAAAACAGCGGCAATTATGCTGACTAAAATAGCCGCCCGGCAATACGGCGAATACGGCATTCGGGCGAACGTAATTTGTCCGGGATATCACCGCAGCCTGCACCATACCGTTGATGAAAAAGGTATGGAAATAATGGAAAGCACCGTGCTAAGTGCTACTCCATTGAAACGTGTCGGATTACCGGAAGATATTAAAGGTATCGCTGTTTACTTAGCATCCAAAGCCTCCAGCTTTATTACAGGACAGGTATTTGTTGAAGATGGTGGCTTTACCGCGTAATATATACCCCAAATAGTATCGAAAGTGATACTGAAGGAGAAGTAAAATAATGCGGCTGAAAGATAAAATAGCCTTAATTACGGGTGCTTCGGTGGGTATCGGCAGGGCGGAATCGATTTTATTTGCTAAAGAAGGTGCTAAAATCGTCAATGCTGAAATTAACGATGTCGGCGGTAAAGAAACAGTCGAAATGGTTAAAGCGGTCGGCGGTGAATGCACTTATTATCATTGTGACGTGACGAAGGCCAAAGAAGTTAA
The DNA here is from genome assembly GCA_964547925.1 of uncultured Dehalococcoidales bacterium. Classification (GTDB taxonomy): domain Bacteria; phylum Chloroflexota; class Dehalococcoidia; order Dehalococcoidales; family JAFGLR01; genus JAFGLR01. The sequence goes on along the minus strand of CAZJQF010000024.1, from coordinate 3,647 downwards.
GGCTTTAATCGATAAAGTAATTCGTAAATACGGAAGAATCGATATTTTAATCAATGATGTCGGTATACCTCAAAAACCCATTCCGGTTGAAGATTTTCCCGAAGAATTATGGGACCGCGTCCATGACGTAAATATCAAGAGTGTATTCCTGACAACAAAATATGTCGTCCCTTATATGAAAAAGAATAAGGGCGGCGTTATTCTCAATACTTCGACAATGAACTCGGT
>CAZJQF010000024.1:0-3319 GCA_964547925.1 uncultured Dehalococcoidales bacterium | reverse complement strand
TCATGGGTAACCGGCATCAACTTAATTGTTGACGGCGGCTACGGAATATAAACCACAGAAATATTTTGTGAAGGCGGAGGAGAAAAGAATATGGTAAACACAGCATCCAAATATCAGACTAACGAACGAATCAGCCGTTTAAGACAACAAATGCTCGGTAGGCCGGAAATTTGTATTGAACGCGGTTATTACATGACCGAATCCTACAAACAGACCGAAGCCGATCTACCCGTAATACAAAGGGCTAAGGCCATTGCCCACGTTGTCCGGAATATTACGATCGGTATTGACCCGGATGAGTTAATCGTAGGCCGGAGCACCAGCAAACACCGCGGCGGTATGCTGATGCCGGAAGTACAATGGAAATGGTACCTCGATGAACTCGACCTTTTCTCCACCCGTTCGTATGACAAGTTAGCTCCTGTTTCTAAAGAAGACAAAGCTAAAATGAAAGAATTCCTGCCCTGGTGGAAGGGTAAATCGATGTATGACAAATGGCTGGCAGCCATGCCTGAGCAAGCCTTAAAATACAATGATGCCGGTATTTATATTACGAATACCGGTGCCGTCAGCGGTGTTCATCTGGCCCATACGGCCGTAGATTACGAAGCTATCCTTCATAAAGGTCTGAAAGGCATTAAAGAAGAGGTTGATAACGAACTGAAAAATCTCGATATAACCGACCTCAAGAATTATGATAAATATCACTATCTAAACGCCATCAACATTGTTCTCGATGCGACAATAGATTTTGCGAAAAGATATGCTAAACTCGCCAAACAACTGGCAGCCAAAGAGAAGGACCCGAAGAGGAAGGCCGAACTGGAACGCATTGCGGCAAATTGCGAATGGGTGCCGTTTAATCCGGCACGCGACATGTGGGAAGCTATCCAGTCAATCTGGCTGGCTTACATCGTTTTAAGAATTGAAGCCTTCGGTCCAGGTATTGCGCTCGGCAGACCCGACCAGTATCTCTATCCGTTCTACAAGAAAGACATTGAATCCGGCAAATTAACCAAGGAACAGGCTCTCGAACTCATTTCGATGCTTCTTATCAAAGTTAACGATGCCGTCGTTTTAATGAGCAGCGTTTTCGCCGAACAATTAGCCGGGTTCCCGACGATTACAAATGTTACGGTCGGCGGTGTAACCGATTCCGGTAAAGATGCGGTCAATGAACTATCCTACTTAATTCTCGATGCGGAACAACAGGTAGGTTTAACCGTCGAGGAAATTGTCGTCAGAATTAATAAACTTAATCCAGATGCCTTCTTAATGAGAGCTACCGAGGTCAACAAAGCACTGACCGGTAAATTCAAATTCCTCAGTGATGACACCGCAATCAAGCAGATGATGGTTCAGGGAAAAACCCATCCGCGCGAATATGTAGTGGTCGGCTGTTATACCCCGTCCGTTATTAAGTATGCCTTCAATACCAGCGCCTGTATGGTGAATTTGGCAGCTATGCTCGAGCTGGCTTTAAATAACGGCAAGTCACGTCTTACCGGCAAACAACTCGGGCCGAAGACCGGCGACCCCAAGAAATTTAAGTCCTATGAAGAGATATGGGAAGCTTTTAAGAAACAGATTAGTGCTGCGGTACCGCAGGGTGTTCTTGCCCGTTATATCGATAGAAAAATCCTTTCTGAATACGGACAGGTACCCTTCCAGTCATCGTTACATTTCGGCTGTATTCAAAAAGGTCGGGACGCCATGGCCGGCGGTATGGCCCCGTACAGTTGTGAAAACCATGGTCTTATCGGGGTACCGAATGTCGGTGACTCACTTGCTGCCATTAAGAAAGTTGTCTTTGAAGATAAGAAAATTACAATGGCAGAATTGATTGGCGCTCTTGATAAGAACTTTAAGGGTGAGGAACGGATACTTCACCTTTTAAATAAAGCTCCCAAATTCGGTAATGACATCGACTTTGTAGATAATATGGTTAACGATGCCATTTCCTACGCCAGCGACGTGATTACTTCTTATAAAGGTTTTGCCGATACCAAGCAGGTGGTTGCTTCCAGTGCCGGGACCGGACATCTCGGGTTTGGTCTGGCAGTCGGAGCATTGCCTGACGGCAGAAAAGCTAAAGAGCCTCTCGCTGAAGGCGGTATTTCTCCTCATCAGGGACGCAATGTCAGCGGTGCTACCGCTACGTTACGTTCCGTGGCTAAAATCGACCACTTAAAACTGACCGGCGGTTCCGTGTTGAATATGAAATTGAACCCCAGTGAAGTTAAAGATGAGTCCAAGATGAGAAAGTTCATTTCCCTGCTTAGAACTTATTGCGAGACCGGCGGTTATCTCGTCCAGTTTAACATCGTGAGTGGCGATATGCTCAAAGATGCCCAAAAGCATCCGGAAAACTATAAAGACTTACTGGTCAGAGTCGCGACTTACAGTGCTTACTTTGTTGAATTAAGCCCTACCCTGCAAAACGATATTATTGCCAGAACGGAATTCGAAGAGCTTTAAATATATTAAGTCGGAGGAATTCGGAGTTGGAAAAAACCTGGGCTGAAATGACACCCACGGAACGCCGTGAAGAACGGTTCAAGCGCTGGCTTTCGCCTAAAAACGTGACTTTTAAAAATAAGAAAGCCGAAGAACAATATAAGGCGCGTGTAACCAGACTTATAAAGGCAATCAAACTCGAAGAACCTGACCGTGTCCCGGTACTGTTACCGGCCGGAAATTTCCCGGCGTATTACGGCGGCAGCAACCTTAAAGAATGTATGTATGATTACAAGGTCCTGAGAAGGTGCTGGTTGAAATATCTGAAGGATTTCCGGGATGATATGGATACCTTCGGCGGACCGGGGTTAATTACTCCCGCCAGAGTTCTGGAGATAATCGGGCATAAACTGCATAACTGGCCCGGGCACGGTTTACCGGATGACGTTGCCTCCTACCAGTATATTGAGAAAGACTATATGAAGGCCGACCAGTATGACGACCTGATTCAGGACTGGACGGATTACTGGCTGCGTAAATTTATGCCGCTTGAAGCCGATGCTTTTAAGCCTCTGGCCAAATTACCTCATATGGATTTCTTAATCGGCGTTCCGGTTATGTATCTGTCATTTATGGCCGACCCTGAAATAGAAGCCGGTCTTAAGAAGATGGTTGCCGCCGGTAAAGAAGCCCGCCGCTGGATGAAAGTGGTCGGTAGTGTTTCTAGAACCGGGTTAGAAGCCGGATTCCCCGGGTTTGGTCCGGGCGGTGCCGGAGCCCCGTTCGATGTACTGGCTGATATGTGCCGGGGCACTCAGGGCATTTTTATGGATATCTACCGCCAGCCGGAAAAAATATTGGA
>CAZJQF010000023.1:9327-21304 GCA_964547925.1 uncultured Dehalococcoidales bacterium | reverse complement strand
AACAGACAGTCTGGGTATATGAAATTGTGCCATGAAAGAGAGACAAGCCCGAAAAATACAGGAAACCCCTAATCGAACTGTTCAACTATCCACGTTTTCTCTATTAGTATTCCACAGATAAGCGGTGTTCAAAAGTGAATACCGAATGCGGTATAATCGTTTCTAGTGAGTATGTGAGGGGACGTGATGAACGAGACGATAGTAAATTACCCATCGCAGTATAGTTCCAGAGTAATCCTGAAAGACGGCTCGGCGATTTTATTCAGACCCATTAAACTGGATGATGCTCAGGCCTGGTTGGATTTTTACCACCGGATAAGTAAACGGTCTATCTATTTACGCTTGCATCATACGCCGCCGGAAATGACAATCGACGATGCGGTACGTTTTTGCACTGCAGATTATCAAAACCAATTTGCCTTTGTTGCTGAGGCAATAATCGAAAAACAGAAGCAAATAGTTGCAGTCGGCCGCTACAGCCGGATGCCTAATGCCAAAACCGCCGAGATTGCCTTTATTATTCAGGACGAGTATCAGGAAAAAGGCATCGGAACCAAGCTTATCGAGTGGCTGGCTACGGTCGCCCGCCAGAATGATATCGATACTTTCGAAGCCTACGTGCTGCCGGAAAATACGGAAATGCTCTCGACTTTTCAGGGTTACGGGTTCCATATGAAGGAAGAGCTCGAGAACGGGGTTTACCATATTACCTTTCCGCTGACCCGAACGCCGGAAGTGGTAAGAGAAAAAGATGCTAGGACGCTTACGGCAACGCTTAATTCACTCGAACATATATTAAAACCGCATTCCGTTGCCGTCATCGGCGCGACGAACCGTCCGGGAGCCATCGGCAGGCTGGTATTTCAATCGATGCTCCAGAGCGGGTTCAGCGGGGTAGTATATCCCATCAGTGTAAGTCATGATGCGGTGCTTTCGGTGAAGGCATACCATTCCGTTCTGGAAGTTCCCGGAGAAGTGAGCCTGGCGATAATCACGGTACCGGCGGCTCAGGTATTGAACGTCGTCGACGAATGCGGCCGAAAAAAGGTGAAAGGCCTTATCATCATCTCGGACGGGTTCAAAGAGAAAGGTCCGGAAGGGGCGGCTCTCGAGCGTGAAGTAGCCAATACCGCCTTTGGATACGGTATGAGAATAATCGGGCCGAACTGTATGGGCATCATCAATACCGACCCCGCAGTAAAACTGAACGCCACGTTTTCCCTGATTAATCCGCCGCAGGGTAATCTGGCTTTCATCTCGCAGAGCGGGGCGCTGGGATTGGGTGTGCTCGAATACGCCCAGAGCCAAAATATCGGTTTTTCCAGCTTTGTCAGCGTCGGCAACCGGGCGGATATCGCATCAACGGATATGCTGCAATACTGGGAAAAAGACCCGGCAACCAGGGCTATATTGCTTTATCTGGAATCTTTCGATAACCCGGAGATTTTCAGCCGGATTTCCCGGCGGGTTTCCGCATCCAAACCGATTCTGGCGATAAAGGGAGGCAGTACGGCGGAGGGTTCCCGGGCTTCCCGGTCTCATACGGGAGCGATGGCGACATCCGATATCGTTTCAGACGCATTATTAAAAGAAGCCGGTATTGTTGCCATAAACTCAATGGGCGAATTATTCGAATCAGCGATTTTGCTGGCTAACCAACCGGTGCCGAAAGGCCGGCGGGTAGCTATTCTTACTAACGGAGGCGGCCCTGGCATTTTAGCGGCCGATTCCTGTGCCCGAAACGGTTTGCGGGTGCCCGAGCTTGCCGCAGAAACTATCAGTAAGCTGAAACCGGTAATAAAACGAGACATAAGCATTAATAATCCGCTGGATTTAACCGCCGGTGTGTCCGGTCAGGAGTTCGAAGACTGCCTGCGAATACTGGCGGAAGACCCGGGGAATGACGCGGTAATTACGATATTTGTGCCTCCCGCCGGGCTGGACGTGTCCAATATAGAGACAGCAATTAGTAATGTAGTTCCCGTAATCCGCCGGAATAATAAGCCGATTCTTACCTGCTTCGTCGGATTAGCGAATATTAAAGGAAAAAATTTAAACGGGACTTTCGTACCGTATTATCTATTCCCGGAGAATGCGGCAGGGGCGTTATCGAATGCGGTGAAGTATCACGAATTAATCAGCCGCCGGTACGGTACGGTGCCTTCATTTAAGGACATCGACCGTGAAAAAGGCCGCCAGATAGTAAACTCAATAATGAGGAGTACTGCCGAGAGACCGGTCTGGGTGACAACCGACCTGATGAATGAATTATTTAATAATTACGGTATTCGTTTTGCGGAAACTTGCTTTGCCGCGACAGCCGAAGAAGCCGCGGAGATGGCGGTAAAAACCGGTTTTCCGGTAGCGGTTAAATTAAATTCGGCGACTATTACCCACAAAACCGATGTCGGCGGGGTAGTCCTGAATGTGAATTCAGCCGAAGGAGTCAAACAGGCGTTCAATAGTATCCGAACGAATCTCGAAAAAATCGGGCGCGGCGGTGAAATGCAGGGTGTGACCGTGCAACACATGGTTACGGAGGGTGCCGAGTTAATCGTGGGCGTCACGACCGACCCGCTGCTCGGGCATGTTATTATGTTCGGTATGGGCGGCATATATGCAGAGGTATTTAAAGATACGGCCATTCGCCTCTTGCCGCTGACCGATGTCAGTGCGGCGGAATTAATCAACTCGATTAAGATGTCCCCGATATTTAAAGGTTACCGGGGGTCGCCGCAGATGGATATAGAGGCACTGACCGACCTTCTCTTAAGAGTATCGGCTCTGGTGGAAGATGTGCCGCAGATAGCCGAAATGGACTTGAATCCGGTCAAATTACAGACCGCCGGCCAGGGCTATTGGGTGGTCGATGCCCGCATCTCCATAAAATAATCCGCCGGAAAAGAAGGTGACACATTGTCGGAAAAGATAAAAATAGCTGCGGTTCAGATAAATCCGGTAGTAAAAGAAAAAGAAGCCAATCTGGAAAAAATCCTGTCAAAATTACGGGAAGCGGCGGCTAATAAAGCTCAGCTGGTTGTTTTTCCCGAATGTGCGTTAACGGGGTATGTCTTTAACAGCCGGGATGAGGCGCTGCCTTTTGCCGAAGCGATATCTGGCCCCAGTACGAAAAAGCTGGCACAGGCATGCAAAGAGTTGGGCGTTTATTGTGTTATCGGAATGTTAGAAAAATCAGGTGAAAAGCTGTTCAATGCAGCGGTACTCATCGGGCCGGAAGGCATCATCGGTACGTACCGGAAGAACCACCTGCCTTTTTTGGGAGTTGACCGTTTCACCGACAAAGGAGAGAGTGGTTTCCCTGTTTTTAAGACACCTATCGGGAATATCGGGATGTTAATCTGTTATGACGTGAATTTCCCGGAAGCCTGCCGGGTGATGGTGTTGGCGGGGGCGGAAATTCTGGTGTTGCCGACGAACTGGCCGGAAGGCCGGATTAAAGTACCTAAATACGTGGTGGTAACGCGGGCTTTTGAAAATAAGGTGCACCTGGTGGTGTCCGACCGCGTGGGAACCGAGCGGGGGGCGACTTTCCTCGGTCTGAGTAAAATTATCGATGCCTGGGGAGATACGCTGGTAGAGGCTTCGGTAGATAAAGAAGAGATAGTATACGCTGAGGTCAATCTCGAAGATGCAAGAGAAAAACACGTCATTTTGAAGCCGGGCGAATTCGAATATAGTTTTATCAACGACCGCCGTCCCGACTTATACGGCAGATTGTGTAAAGATGAATAAATAAAGTTATATAAGGTAGGTTTTGCTATAAAGGGTCGAAATAGGTTAAAATCTAGAATAGTCTTTCAACATAGACTACCATCCGGTGTTGAAATGAAAAATTCTCCGGGAGATAAATAATTCCCGGTTTTAAAGGAGAAACAGGTGCAGAAAATAGAACTGCAGGCGGAACCCCGTGAAGTAAAAGGGAAAAAGACGAAGACTTTAAGAAAGCAGGGAATTACCCCCGTACACATTTACGGACATGGTATCGATTCACTGGCTTTACAGAGCGATACTCTCAAACTCGAGCGGGCTTTAGCCGTGGCGGAAGAAAACCGTATTATCAGTTTGAAAATTAAAAAAGATAAGGCCGAGCGGCCTGTCTTAACCCGTGAAGTCCAGCGGGATGCCATTTCCGGTCTCTTAATCCACGTTGATTTTTACCAGGTCAGAATGGATGAAAAGGTCGAGGTACAGATACCCATCGTCCTTATCGGTGAAGCTCCGGCCTTAGCCATTAAAGAGAACTCATTATTACAGGGGCTCCACGAATTAGCGGTGGAATGTTTACCGGATAAAATCCCGGCGAGCATCGAAATCGATATTTCCGTTCTCGCTGAAGCGGGACAGGCAATCAGGGTTAAGGATATTACCGCCAATCCTGATATTACGATTGTTACCGATGAAGATACGATGGTAGTCAACATTATTGTCCGGGCTAAGGAAAGAGTCGAAGAGAAGCCTGCCGCGGAAGAAGCTGCGGCGGAAGGCGAACAGCCTAAAGCTGAAGCCGGGGCGGAAGGTGATAAAGCCAAAGCTGCCGCACCTGCCAAGGAAGCTAAAGAAAAGTAATCCAGATAATACTCGTTTTGAGTTTAGAAATGAAGAAGCCGTGCTTGATATCAAGCACGGCTTCTGGTTTTATGGGTAGTATTATTTATCAGGCATTAAACAGAACTTGCACAATATCGGCGTCTTGGACTTCATAATCACGGCTTTCCACATGCTTTTTCTGGGCTTTGGCCACCGCGTCTTCACTCCCGAGTTCAATTAAGTCGGCGTACTTGATAACTTCCATCCGGATAAAGCCTTTTTCCATATCGGAATGGATTTTACCCGCGGCGACCGGGGCTTTATCTCCCTTATGGCAGGTCCAGGCTCTCACCTCATCGGCACCGACCGTGAAGAACGTGGTTAATCCCAGCAGGCGGTAAGCGGCCTGCATCAAACGCTCCATCGAAGATTCGGTTAAACCGAGTGATTTCAGGAATTCCGGGCGGTCCGCCGGGTCGAGCTCGCTAACATCGGCTTCGTCGCGGCCGCAGATAGAAACCATCCCTGCATGTTCGGCATCGGCAATCTGCTTTAAAGCGGCGACATGCTTATTTTTCAAATCATCGACGGATTTGATGTTAGCGATATACAGCACCGGTTTCAAAGAGACGAGGTTACAGTCATAGACGCTGTCCATTTCCTCTTTAGTCAGGCCCTGTTTCCGGGCGGGGACACCCTGTTGGATGCCGTCATAAACTTTAGTGCAATTGCTTAAATCTATTTGAGCGTCCTTGAAGCCGGACTTGGCCCGTTTGCCGACCCGTTCGATTTTGTTTTGCAGGGTGAGACTATCGGCGGCCATCAATTCCAGGTCGATAGTATCGACATCGCGTGCCGGATGGATAGAATCATATTCGAAAGGAACGTTCGGGTCTTCAAAACAGCGGACGACGTGTAAAATAGCGTCCACATCCTTAATGTGAGCAAGCAAGCGGGAGCCCCGGTTTTTACCGTCGATTTGCGTACCTTTTTTAAGGCCGGGAATATCGACGACATTCAGGGTGGAAAGAACGGTTTTTTTAGGATTGTACATCACGACAAGCTTTTCTACCCGGCTGTCCGGGATGTTGACGACGGCGCTGTTCATTTCGGAACCGGTATAAGCGGCGGCACCCGCCGCCGTGATAGCGTTAAAAATGGTGGTTTTACCACAGGAGGGCACACCGACCATACCACAACTTAGACTCATATTAATCGTTTCCTTTGGCGAGAGTTTTTCCGCTTAATTATATAAAGAGACGAGCGTAAATACAAGAGCAACCATAAAGTAAAAATCAAATCTCAAAAATCAAAGCCATAGATAAAAAATATATATTACTTATCATTCTGGAGGAGCCGAAACTTCAAAACTAGAGGCGACGAAGAATCTGGGGATGGGTGGCCTAAGGAATATGAATTAAGGGCAGGGAGTCTCAGTAGAGCACTCGGCGAGATTCTCACGAGTTTACCTTTTGTGAACTCTCAGAATGACAATGTAAGAGTTACTTTTGATGCAAAGCCTCCTGATGGGAGAGGGGGAGGATGATTTGTCACCACCAGAATTAAAATGAGAAAATAGGAATATGACAAGAGAATATCCGAAATATCTGGAATTATATGAATCAGGGGAATTAAAAAAACGGGCGGACGAACTTGAAGCCAGACTAAAAAGCTGCGATATCTGTCCGCATAACTGTAAGGTGGATAGGATGGCCGGGCAACGCGGTTTTTGCCATACCGCTTATGCTCCGATAATCGCTTCTTATTGTGCCCACCGGGGTGAGGAGCCGGTACTTTCGGGGATGCGGGGTTCGGGAACCATTTTTTTCGGCAACTGCAATATGAAATGTGTTTATTGCCAGAATTACCAGATAAGCCAGGATTGGCAGGAACAGCAAAAAAATGAATATGATATTTCAGTTATCACCGAACGGATGCTGATACTGCAGGATGAATTATACTGCCAAAATGTTAATTTCGTGACCCCGTCACATTTCGTCCCGCAGATAGTCAGGGCTCTGCTGGAAGCCATCCCACACGGATTCCGCCTGCCGCTGGTGTACAATTCGAGCGGTTACGATGCGCTGGAGACGATTAAGGCACTCGACGGTATTTTCGATATATATTTGCCGGATTTACGGTATGCTGATAATACAATTGCCCAAAAATATTCCGGTGTGCCGGATTATGTCGAAAGGGCACGAGCGGCGATACAGGAAATGTACCGGCAGGTCGGAAATCTGGAATTAAACGAGGAGGGTGTCGCTAAAAAAGGCGTCATCGTACGGCACCTTATTTTACCGGAAGGGTTAGCAGGCAGTGCGGATTCTTTAAGGTGGCTGGCACGGGAAGTATCACCGGAAATTACGGTCAGTGTGATGGCCCAGTATTACCCGGTGCATAAAGCGGCAAAATATCCGGAACTGGCACGCGGAATTACTGTTGAAGAATACCGGGAAGTAGTGGATTTACTGGAAAAGTATGGTTTGGAAAACGGGTGGATGCAGGAGATGGACGCACCCACAAATTATTTACCGGATTTTCAAAGCGAAGGCCACCCTTTCGAAAAGGGCGGCTAGTAGCGTTTTCTATTTTCTCTTGCGGCGGACGAAGCTAAAGCGGATGCGGTTCCCGTTAACTTTATCTTTCTTATTAACGTTCGTTACCAGAGTTTTAACATCGGTAAGTGGTTTTTCAGCCATTAGAATATCCTTTTATTTAGATTGAACAATTTATTCTAACATATCTCGGGCTTTAAGCCAAATTTAATGATTGCTCTGTTTCGGGTGACCGTTTTTTTTACTTATGGTATTATTGAGCTAAGTTAATTATTTCGAGAGGCTCAGAAATGACCAATAATTATCCGGTAAAGAAATATCCCGATATCGGCGTATGCGGGCTGGATTGCGGCTTGTGCCCGCGCTACCATTCCGATAGTAAATCCAAGTGTACCGGATGCTGCGGGGAAGGTTTCTGGGAGATTCACCCGCCCTGCTCCTTTATTACCTGTGCGGTAAAACAAAAAGGACTGGAGACCTGTGCAGAGTGCGGCGAATCGCAGGACTGTGTGAAGTATGCCCGGCTGCATGAGGCGGCGGAAGCCCACGACAGCTTTATTTCCTATAAATCGATCCTCAGTAATAATACTTTTATCAAGAGTAAAGGCATCGAGAAGTTTGCCAGGGCACAGGCGGAGAAAAAGGAAGTATTACTTTTTCTGCTCGAAAATTACGATGACGGTCGTTCCAAGCTATTTTTCTGTACCGCCTGCCAACTGCTGCCCCATGCTAAACTCAATGATGCTTTAAAAATTATAAAAACAAAGCTGCCGGAAGGCGCCGATAAAAAGAAGAGGTCGAAAATCGCTCGCTCCGCATTAAGTAAAGCCGCTGACAGCCTCAAAATAGATTTAAAACTGAGAAAATAACAAAACAGGGAGGTTCCGATGCCGCGTGCGACAATTGGGGTAATCGGGGGTACCGGATTATATGAAATTGAAGGACTGACCGATATTGAGAAAGTGAATATCGGGACGCCTTTTGGCGAACCGAGCGATGCTTTTGTAATTGGTAAACTCAACGGCGTGAGTGTGGCTTTTTTACCGCGTCACGGTATCGGTCACCGGATATCACCTTCGGAATTACCCTCGAGAGCCAATATTTACGCGATGAAATCGCTTGGCGTTGAGCAGATTATTGCCGTTAATTCGGCCGGGAGTTTTAAAGAAGAAATCAGACCGGGAACTCTAGTCATTCCCGACCAGGTTATCGATTGCACCAAAGGCAGAATCAGCACTTATTTTAACGAGGGCATCGTTGCTCATATTTCGATGGCGGAGCCTTTCTGCACGGATTTAAGTAATATTATGTATGATGTAGCGGTTGAGGTGGGGGCGAGTGTTAAAATGGGCGGCACTTTTATCGCTATGGAAGGGCCGGCATTTTCAACCCGGGCCGAATCCAATTTATACCGTTCCTGGGAGGCGGATATTATCGGGATGACGGTGTTACCGGAGGCTAAACTGGCCCGTGAAGCGGAGATTTGCTACGCGAGTATTGTTTGCGTCACGGATTACGATTGCTGGATGGAGAGAGCCAAAGCGGTGGACGTAGCGACGATTTTAAATAATATGAAAAAAAATACGGATATGGCCAAAGCGATTATACGGCGGACGGTGACGCGAATTCCCAAGACACGGTATTGCGGATGCAAGGACGCATTGGAAGGGGCAATAGTAACCGCACCCGAGTTGATACCGGCGGAAAAGAAAGAAGCCCTCGGACTGATTATCGGGAAATATATAAGTTAAACTAGAGGAAGTAACATTGGATAACAGATTGAACTGCTTACCCACTATGATAGGGAGTATGAATTGTCTGCCGACAGTAATCGGGAGTATGCCGGATACGGATGCGGAAAAATCCTGGCGTCTGGTAGCCCGCTATTTGAAGGATATTCCGGCCTGGCCGCAATTACCCAAACGGTCGGTTAAAGAAGATATGATCGTGCAGTACGCCGAGGGATTTCCGGGAGCCACGATTGAAGGCAACCGGCTGGTAATCAAGCATACCGGTGATTTCAATAACGAGTTGGAAAGGCTTTACACCGCTTATCTGGCTAACGATTCCAGCGGCTATTCAACGACCAAAGAATACGCGTCAGGTTTGCATAAAATGCTATCCTCCGGTATATCGCCGAGGGTGGTTAAAGGGCAGATTACGGGTCCGGTAACCTGGGGCTTGAGCGTCATCGATGAGAATAAGAGAGCGATAATTTACGACGATATTTTAGGTGATGCGGTACCGAAATTCCTGCGGCTGAAAGCAAGCTGGCAGGAACAGGCTTTGAAAAAATTATCGAAGAACACGATTATATTTTTCGACGAGCCGTATATGGTGTCTTTCGGGTCGGCGACATTAACTATATCCAAAGAAAAAGTAATAAGCATGCTGGAAGAAGTATTTCAGGGTGTCAGCGGCTTGAAGGGTATTCATTGCTGCGGCAATACCGACTGGTCGGTCATTCTGGCGACCAGCCTGGATGTCCTCAGTTACGATACTTACAACTACGCGCAATCGCTGGCGTTGTATCCCGCCGAAGTAAAAAAATTCATCGACCGCAAGGGTATTATTGCCTGGGGTGTGGTGCCGAATGCAGAAGAAAACCTAAAAAAAGAAACGGCAGCCAGCCTGCAAGACCGGCTGGAAGAAGCAATGGCTCCCTTTACCCGGCAGGGCATCCCTTTTACGAAGTTAATCGAACAGGGTTTGCTGACGCCGAGTTGTACGCTCGCCAGTTTATCTATCGAGGGAGCGGAGCAAGCTTTAATGGTATTAGTTGAGCTTTCCGATAGAATCAGAAAAAAGTACGTAAAATAAAGATGGAATGTAATCTTGAGTCGAACCTGGCCAAGTGTACCTGTACTTACGAACCCTGCAGCCGTAAGGGAAAATGCTGTGAATGTCTGGCTTACCATCTCGAGGCGGAAGAATTGCCGGCCTGTTGTTTCCCGCCGGATATCGAACGCACTTACGATCGCTCAATAGCCCGGTTTATTGCCTTAAAGAGTGGCAAGAAAAGTTGATATAAGGTATATTAAAATCAATGAACAAGCGAAAAAGGGTTGCCGTTATCAAGCACCGCCGCCGCTCGAAGAAGCTGGAAGAGAAACGGAAAGCGGCGAAAACGCGGAAATAAACCCCCGGAATAACGGGTGCTTTTAACAGGCTCCGCTAAATGCAGGAGTACGGTTTGCGGCGCCGAATCATTCATTAATCTTACAGGAGAATTAGCCTTTCAATGTCAGCCTTACCTGAATTAGCCCGGGCGATGTTAAAGCCGGAAATTTATCCGGAACCACCGGATAAAGTCGAAATAATGCAGACCCAGATGTCCTTCGTATTTATCGCCGGCGATTATGTTTATAAAATTAAAAAACCGGTCAATCTGGGATATCTGGACTATACGACGCTGGAACAGCGTAAATATTTCTGTGATAAAGAAGTGGAACTGAACCGCCGCCTCTGTCCGCAAACCTATTTGGGTGTGGTGCCGATTGTAAAACCCGGAAAGAACTTCGTTTTAGGCGGTGTCGGCAAGCCGATTGAATATGCGGTTAAAATGCGTTATCTGCCGCAGGAAAGAATGATGAATGTACTGCTGGAAAAGGAACAGGTAACGGCGGATATGGTGGCCGAAGTAGCCAGGATAGTCGCGGATTTTCACAAGAGAGCGGCTACCAGCGAGGAAATCAGTTATTACGGCAGCCTGAAAGCCATTAATGTTAACAATAGTGAAAATTACAGTCAGACCGAAAAATATATCGGGAAAACAATATCGAAAGAACAATACGAAAGAATCAAGGAGTTTACCGATAGCTTTACGCGGGAAAATGAGGCGTTATTTAACCGTAGAATAGACCAATGCCGCATACGCGATTGCCACGGCGATTTACACGCAGCCCATATCTGTTTTACTGATAGTATTTGCATTTATGACTGCATCGAATTTACCGACCGTTTCCGCTATTGTGATGTGGCGGCAGAAGTCAGTTTTCTATCGATGGATTTGGACCATTACGGCTTTGCCGATTTGTCCCGTAGCTTTTTGAACGCTTACATCTCGAACAGCAAAGATGAAGAACTTTCGAAGCTGGTGAAATATTATAAATGTTATTTTGCTTATGTACGGGGCAAGGTTGCCAGTTTCAAGACCGATGACCCGTATATCAGTGAAACCGAAAGAGAAAAAACGAAAGCGGCGGCAGCCGGTTATTTTAGCCTGGCCGAGGCTTATACCCGGAAAAAGCCGATATTATTAATAACCGTCGGGCTGACCGGTACCGGGAAGAGTACTATCGCCCGGGCACTGGCGAAAAGACTCGGGCTGACAATACTTTCCTCTGATGTTATCCGAAAGAAGCTGGCTGGAGTACCCTTAACCGAGCGTCATTTCGACGGTTACCGCGGCGGTATTTACACACCGGAACTCAGCCGCCGGACCTACGAGAAGATGTATGCCGACGCCCGCGATATTTTAAAGCAGGGCGATTCGGTTATCCTCGATGCAACCTTTGTTAGGAAAGAGGGGCGGCTTAAAGCGAAACAACTTGCCGAGACTGCGGGGGCGGATTTTGGTATTATTGAAGTAACACTACCGGAGAGCGTTATAAAAAAGCGGCTGGACAGGCGGATAAAAACCGGATCGGTTTCGGACGGCCGGTGGGAGATTTACACACCCCAAAAAAAAGAATTTGAACCGGTGGATGAAATTCCGGAGGAACAACATATAACCGTTGATATGATGTTACCTTTAGAACAAAATGCGCGGCGGATTATCGCAAACTTACGAAGGAGTTAAAAATGGCAGCTAAGAAAAATTATGATGTGAAAAACCCCAAACTGGCGGGAGAAGGCCGGTTACGTATCGA
>CAZJQF010000023.1:0-9227 GCA_964547925.1 uncultured Dehalococcoidales bacterium | reverse complement strand
AGTGTGGATGACGGGGCGGATTTGGTAACTATTTTACATACCAAACGAAGAGAACTGATTAAAAATTTAATCGGCGGTACCGAAGAAACCACGACCGGGGTTATCCGCCTCCGCAGTCTGGAGCGTGACGGTAAGCTGGAATATCCGTTAATCGCCGTTAACGATGCCCAGACAAAATACCTGTTTGATAACCGCTACGGCACCGGACAGAGCACGATGGACGGTATCACCAGGGCGACCAATATTCTCTGGGCAGGGAAAAACGTGGTGGTAGTGGGATACGGCTGGTGCGGAAAGGGCCTGTCGATGCGGGCGAAGGGGATGGGGTCTAACGTTATTGTCTGTGAAGTTGAACCGATGAAAGCTATTGAAGCGGTGATGGACGGCTTCCGGGTTATGCCGATGGCTCAGGCGGCGCAAATCGGAGACGTGTTTATTACCGTTACCGGCGATAAAAATGTAATCGATAAAAAACATTTCGAAGCGATGAAAGACGGGGCGATTTTAGCCAACAGCGGTCATTTCAACGTCGAAATTAATATCCCGGTTCTGGAAACTATGGCCAAGAGTAAACGGCAAGTCCGTAATTTTATCGATGAATATACCTTAAAAGACGGCCGGCGTTTATATTTACTGGGCGAAGGCAGACTGATCAACCTCGCTGCGGCGGAAGGCCATCCGGCCAGCGTCATGGATATGAGCTTTGCCAATCAGGCGTTATGTCTGGAATATCTGGTCAATAACAAAGGCAAGCTGCAAAATAAAGTATATTCCGTGCCTCAGGAAATCGATAAACAGGTCGCCCGTTTAAAACTGGATTCAATGGGTGTTAAAATAGATAAATTGACCCCGGAACAGATTAAATACCTGGCGTCATGGAACGAAGGAACTTAGAGAGTAATTAGTAATTTGTAGTTAGTGATTAGCAAAAACTAAAAAGGAGAACCATGGAAAACTGTTTTAATGAATCACCGAAATATATGTTCACCTCGGAATCGGTTACCGAGGGGCATCCGGATAAAATGTGCGACCAGACCGCTGATGCGATTCTGGATGCGATGTTGAAAGATGACCCGAAATCCAGAGTTGCCTGTGAAATAGCCGTTACCAACGGTATGATGATTATTTTAGGTGAAGTTACCACGACTTGCTATGTCGAAATTCCTGATATCGCCCGGGGCGTAATTAAAGATATCGGGTATACTCATCCCGAATATGGTTTCGATTATCAAAGCTGCGGCATCATGGTGTCATTGAACCGGCAGTCTCCGGATATCGATGCCGGTGTCAGTAACTCCCGGGAAGCGAAAAAAGGCTCTAAAGATGAGCTGGATAAGGTTGGTGCCGGCGACCAGGGTATGATGGTTGGTTTTGCCTGTAATGAGACCGAGGAATTAATGCCTCTGCCAGTGGACTTATCCCATAAATTGACTCGCCGTTTAGCTTATGTCCGGAAGAACGGGATTCTGGATTATCTCCGTCCGGATGGTAAATCACAGGTCACGGTAGAATACCATAGCGGTAAGCCGGCCCGAATCGATAGTGTGGTTATCGGTGCCCAGCATAATCCCGGTGTGGAAAAAACTATCGAAAAAGATATTATCAGAGAAGTTATCAAGCCCATTGTCCCGGCTGAACTGATGGACAAGAATACCAAGTTTATCGTTAACGGCACCGGTAAATTTGTCGTCGGCGGTCCGGTATCCGATACCGGCTGTACCGGACGTAAAATACTGGTGGATACCTACGGCGGTATGGCACGTCACGGTGGCGGTGCTTTCTCCGGCAAAGATCCAACGAAGGTTGACCGTTCTGCGGCGTATATGGGACGTTATGTGGCAAAGAACCTGGTAGCAGCTGGATTAGCCGACCGTCTGGAAATCCAGATAGCTTATGTTATCGGGGTTGCCCATCCGTTATCCGTTTCAGTAGAAACATTCGGTACCGGTAAAGTCAGCCAGGAAGTCATTCTTAACGTAATCAATAAGCATTTCGACCTGCGTCCGGCGGCTATTATCAATACTTTAAATTTACGGCGTCCGATTTACCGCCAGACTGCATCCTACGGCCATTTCGGGCGTCATGATCTGGATTTACCCTGGGAGAAGACCGATAAAGCAAAGACTATCCGGAAAGAAATATTCGGTAAAAAATAGCAGGAGCGGAATATATAAATAACCCCATTAAATTCGGGACGGATGGCTGGCGGGCGGTTATCGCTCAGGATTTTACCTTCGATAACGTGCGTATTTGTGCTCAGGCAACAACCGATTACCTCAAACAAGCCGGGCTGGCCGGGCAGGGTATCGTTATCGGCTATGATACCCGCTTTGCTTCCGAAGATTTTGCTGCTGCTGCCGCCGAAGTTTTGGCCGGAAACGGTATCAAGGTTTATTTATGCAATAGTGCTACGCCGACTCCGGTAATCAGCTACGGCGTCGTGGTGAAAAAAGCGGGCGGGGCTATTATCATTACCGCTAGCCATAATCCCAGCAATTATAATGGTTTTAAAATAAAATCAGCCGATGGGGCCTCCGCTCCGACAGAGACTGTCTCTCAGGTAGAAAACAACGTCGCGAGAATATTCAGCGAACGGAAAATCAATTCGATTTCTCAAGAAGAAGCGAAACAACGCGGCTTAATCGAAGATTATGATATTTTTCCGGACTACGTCAGTAAGATAAATACACTCATAGATTTAGCCCCGATTAAAAAGGCCAATCTGAGAGTAATCGTCGATTCGATGTATGGTGCCGGCTCCGGTTACATTAAAAAAATTCTGTCCGGCGGAAACATCATTATCGACGAAATCAATAATGAGCGTAATCCTTTATTCCCCGGCATTCATCCCGAGCCTATTGCCGAGAATCTAAAAAAACTATCGGCAACCGTAAAAAGACGTAAGGCAAACATCGGCATTGCCACCGATGGTGATGCCGACCGCATCGGGATTACCGATGAAACCGGAGTTTTCCTAACCCAGTTACAGGTTTTTGCTTTAATTGCCCGGTATTTTTTGGAAGTCCGTAAGGAACGCGGGGCAATCGTGAAATCCATTACCACTACCAATATGCTGAACCGGCTGGGTGAAATATATAAAGTACCGGTGTTCGAAACAAAAGTAGGTTTCAAATATATCGCCCCCATTATGCTGCGGAAAAACGCCTTGCTCGGCGGCGAGGAAAGCGGCGGTTACGGATTCCGGGGCCACGTACCAGAGCGTGACGGTATTCTGGCCGGGCTGTATTTTCTGGATTATTTAGTCAAGACAGGCAAGTCTTCCTCGGAGTTATTGGCCGGTCTTTATAAACAAGTAGGTCCGCATTATTATCACCGGATTGATATCGAGTTTCCGGAAAGCCGGCGGCAAGAGATTATGAAAAAAGTAGAATCTCAAGCACCCGATAAAATCGATGGCGTACCGGTGGCAAAACTCGATAAGTCCGATGGTTTCCGCTTCGTATTGCAAGACGGAAGTTGGTTGCTGATACGCTTTTCGGGAACGGAACCGCTCCTCAGGATTTACACGGAAACCGATAGTATGGAACGTGTTAGTAGACTATTGAAACTGGGCAGGCAGATAACCGGAGTGTAGTCAGATGGAAAAATTGCCGCACAAAACTGAAAAACCCTGGGGTTATGAATTGCTCTTTGCCTTAACCTCGAAATATGCCGGTAAAATGATTTTTGTGGCTAAAGGCCACCGTCTCAGTCTGCAGTACCATTCCAAAAAAGATGAAACGATGCTGGTACAACAGGGTAAAGCTGTCATCGAGGTCGGGGAAAACGAAAAAGAACTCAAGCAGATTACGCTGAATCCGGGCGACTGTATACACTTATATCCCGGGACAAGGCACCGCCTACAGGCTATCGAAGATACCGTCCTATTTGAAGTATCGACGCCGGAATTGGATGACGTGACGCGTCTGGCGGATGATTACGGGCGAGCCGGGAAATAACTTCGGGTGAAAAGACTGTCAGTAGTAAAAAATACCGGAAATAATCAGCTCGTTAGCGGCGGATTTTAACGCGGGTCTTGATTTCAATTTTTCCCAATATCGGCCGTTTGGTAATAATACGGTAAAGTACATAAATCACCAGACCTACCGCCAGCCAGGCAAAGCCGACAATACGACCGTACTCATGAGTCCAGACTACGATAAGCCATGTCCCTGCTGTGGCCAAACCTCCCAGAACCGACATAACCGGTATTTGTTTGCCGGCGATAGTAATATTCCAGGGCATTTTGAAAGGCCGTGGCAGATCCGGTTCTTTTATTCTCAAGGCAATTACCGATACATGGGCCATTGTATAGGCCAGCATGGCGCCGAAGGCATAAAGGTCAGCCATAATCGTAACCTGACCGACTAACACCAGGGCACACGCCAGAACCCCTATTATAACCAGAGAGGTCAGCGGTACGCGGGTATGTGTACTGACAGAGCTGACGATGCTGGGCAATTGCTGCCGTAGACCCATAAAATAAGCCAGACGGGAAGCTCCGATAACACCGGCGTTAGTTGCGATAAGCAATATCGCAAAGGCTAAAAGGGCGACAATGTGGCCGGATATGTTCCGGATAACTTCCGGAAACGCGTAAGTTATGCCGGTTATAGGGTCGTTTAAAAACCTTTCGGAAAGGTCGGTTACCCAGTGATTCCCGATTTGATAAACCGGATAAGCGCTGAGCGCGGTCATCGACATAAAAATATAGAGTAAAAAGACTGTACCGAAAACCAGGATAACCGTCCGCGGGATTTTCTTCCCCGGCTGCCGTGTTTCTGCCCCGAGATTAGCCACGGTCTCGATACCTGTATAGCCAATCATGGATATCGATAGTCCGAAGAGTAACTGTCCCATCGTGGGAGCGACTCCCCAATGAATATTCTCAATCAATCTGGGGATATTGATAATCAGCATCACTCCGACTACGGCTATTGCTGCTTGCGTAAGAATACCGAAAATAACGAGTACTACGTTTAGTCTGGCTGATTCTTTAATACCGGTAATGTTTATGGCAGTGAATAATCCAATAATGACGATGGCCGTTATCATATTATAAGGCGACTCACCTAATACCGGTAAAAAGTGACCGAGGTAATTGGCGGCGGAAAAGGCTGAAATGGCAATTGTAACGAGATAGTCCAGCATCAGAACCCAGCTGGAACCGAAGCTGACCAAATCGTTGAAAGCACGGCGGGCAAAGGCTCCCGAGCCGCCGGCTTCCGGCAGCATGGTAGCTCCTTCGGCATAAGTAAGCGCGGTAAATAAAAATAGAATGCCCGAGAAAGCCAGTACAATCGGAGTCAGACCAAGAGCGGACATCGCCACTACGCCTAGAGCATAATAAATAGAAGAACCCACATTGCCATAGGCAGCACTGTAAAGCCCCGGAATGCCGAGTACCCGGCGCAGCTTAATAGGCCTCTCGATATGTACGGCTATATCAGCCGGCCTGGTTTGCCCTCTTTCAGACACAAGTATTATTTTATGCTATCACGCTTTAAAAAACAAAGTCGGTGGTTAGGGGCTAGGCGAAAGCTTTATAAAATGGTAAAATGGCGATAATTCAGGAAAATGGAGGCGTTGTATGGTTAAATCATTAAAAGGTACCCAGACCGAACAGAATCTACTAAAGGCATTCGCCGGTGAATCACAGGCGAGAAACCGCTATACCTTCTTTGCCAGTATCGCCCGAAAAGAAGGTTTCGAACAGATAGCCAACATTTTCACCGAGACCGCCGGTAATGAAAAAGAGCACGCTGAGATATTTTTTAAGTATCTGGAAGGCGGCGACGTGGAAATTACCGCAGCATACCCGGCGGGGATTATCGGGAAAACGGCAACTAACCTTAAAGCCGCAGCTGACGGAGAGAAGATGGAGTGGAGCGTTCTCTACGTCGAATTTGAAAAGACTGCGAAGAAAGAAGGCTTTTCCGCTATTGCAACCTCTTTCAAAGAGATTGGAGAAGTGGAAGAGTTCCACGAAAAACGCTACCGCAAGCTATTGAAAAACGTTACCTCCGGTGAGGTTTTCAAAAAGACAAAATCCGTAAAGTGGCATTGTACCAATTGCGGTTATATTCACGAAGGCCCGGAAGCTCCGAAGGTCTGTCCGGCCTGTCAGCACCCTCAATCTTACTATGAATTACTGGCCGAGAATTACTAGTTAAAGAGAGGGAAAAAATGGGTAACAACGGGATGATATCCGGAATATTATCCATCATATCCGGTATTATCGGCTTTTTGTATGGAGCTTTGTTTATCGGCGTAATCGCATTTATGAATGCTATATTCGATATGGCGGCGAGATATGAGACAGCCGCTGCCCCGGCAGAAATAGACATGATGATGGATATTATGTATTTCATATACGGCGGAATAGGGATTGTAATGATATTAATCGGCATTCTAGCCGTTATCGGCGGGGTATATTCGTTAAAGAGAAAATACTGGGGGTTAGGGTTGGCCGGAGCGATAGCCGGTACGATTACTTTCTTTCCTTGCGGCATTGCCTCGATAATACTTATTGCTATGGGCAAGACGGAGTTTGACCGGACGGCAGCAGTAACTCCCGCAGCCCAGCCACCGATTCAGCCGTAAAAACAAGAAAATCGATAAGGAGCACCGATATGGGTAACAAAGGTCAGGTTTCCGGCATTTTATCTATTGTTTCGGGAGTAATGGGGTTGCTGGGAGCTCTTTGTATGGTAATGATAATCGCTTTCGCCAGTACGTTTATTAATGTATACAATGAAATTGATAATCCTTATATTTATGATACGCAATCCTTCACCACTTTGTTAACACTAATTTATGGAACAATCGGCGTTGTTCTATGTGTATTTGGTATATTCGGGATAATCGGCGGGGTGTTTGCGATAAAAAGGAAATACTGGGGACTGGGATTAACGGCAGCGATTGTTAGTATTTTTACTTTCTTTCCCTGCGGGATTGCCGCTACCATAATTATCGCATTGGGTAAATCCGAGTTTGATAAGCCAAAATACGCACCCGGAATGACTGCTCCTCCTTCATCAGTCCAGCCGCCACCTCAGTTTTAATAACTTAATCGTATTTAGAAATCGGATAGCTGTCCGAAAAGGATGGCTATCCGATTTATTATTTGAGACCGGGTTAATAGATTACCTATAATTACAGTAGTTCCGGTTTTTCGTTCAGGAGATAGATAGTCCCCGATGCAGGCAACCAATCAGCTTCCCCGCTACCGCTGGGTTATCATGACCATTTCCTGGGTGGTTTATTTAACCTATAATCTCGAACGTTTGAGTATCGGTCCGCTGGCGCCATTTTTAAAAGAGTCGCTGCAGATTACCAATACGCAGGTCGGTCTGCTGGCTACAGCCAATACAATACTTTTTGCGCTGGTCTTACTGGCAGTAGGCTGGCTGGTTGACCGGTTCGGGGTTAAACCGGTGTTACTGGCGGGCTCTTTTTTCGGCGGGATTATCGTATGTCTGGTGTTCTTATTCCCGAGTTATCATGGGTTATTAATTATCTTAACGTTAGCTGGCATCGGTTACGGCTGTATTTTCCCGGCGGTATCTAAAGCCTTATTAATATGGTTTCCGGCCGGAGAACGAGCAACGGTAATGGGATTCAATCAGGCTGCCGTGAACGTTGGCGGCATGGTTGTAGCTTTGCTGTTACCGGCAATTGCCCTGGCGTGGTCGTGGCAGGCCGGTTATCTGGTAGTCGGTATTACGATGATAGTCATCGGACTGGTTTTTGCGGTCTTGTACCGCGACCCGCCCGGAGCAGTGAAAAAGACAGATGGGGCTAATGCTTCAAGAAGCAGCAACGGTGCCTGGCGAACCTTATTGAAATCGAGAGATTTATGGATTATCGCGGTCGCCGGATACTTTTTAAGTGTCGTAGAGTTCTCTGCAATCACTAATATAGTTTTATACCTGAATGAAGGACTGGGATTCAGCTTACTGGCGGCGGGTGGCTTACTGGCGATAACACAGGCGGCCGGGGGTATCGGCAAGCCGTTTGTCGGTATTATTAGCGACCGATGGTTCGGACACCGGCGCAAGCCGATGTTTCTGAAAATGGCGGCGGTCAGCGGTGTCGCCTGTTTGGTACTGGGCAGCGGTTTTACTGCGGGGAACTGGCTGGTTTACGTGATGATGATACTGCTCGGAGCGACCGCACTGGGATTCGGCGGTATATTTATTACGATGCTGGGGGAAATGGCCGGGCCGGAAGCGGCGGGGTTTGCCTCCGGCTTTTTAGGCACAATAATGGCTCTGGGAGGGCTCTCCGGCCCGCCGGTTTACGGTTTTATAGTAGATGCGACGGGGTCGTTTGAAGCCGCCTGGCTGTTAATGGGGGCATGTGCGGTGGTATGTGTGGTGCTGTTATTATTTCTCCGAGAAAAGAAAAGCCGGCTATGACTTACCCGGGCCGGAAAAATATTTTTTAATATTAGTCTTAAAATAGGCATATTTTGTTGACAGCCCAAAGCGGGCTATGGTATTATAATTCTTGTCAATTGCGAACCTTAACAACTGTATAGCGGAAAGAAGGCTCCAATCAATTTTTTAAAATTAATAAATATTGAAATACATATTTGTTTGGAGAGTTTGATCCCGGCTCAGGATTAATGCTAGCGGCGTGCCTTATGCATGCAAGTCGAACGGTTTTGATTTATCAAGATAGTGGCAAACGGGTGAGTAACACGTAAGCAACCTGCCCTTAAGTAAGGAATAATCCTTCGAAAGAGGGACTAATACCATATGTGGTGCCCCTTCGCATGGAGGGTCACAAAAGCCGTAAGGCGCTTTTGGAGGGGCTTGCGTCCGATTAGCTAGTTGGTGGGGTAACGGCCTACCAAGGCGATGATCGGTTGCTGGTTTGAGAGAATGACCAGCCACACTGGGACTGAGACACGGCCCAGACTCCTACGGGAGGCAGCAGCAAGGAATATTGCGCAATGGGCGAAAGCCTGACGCAGCGACGCCGCGTGAGGGAAGAAGGCCTTCGGGTCGTAAACCTCTTTTCTTAGGGAAGAATAATGACGGTACCTAGGGAATAAGTCACGGCTAACTACGTGCCAGCAGCCGCGGTAATACGTAGGCGGCGAGCATTATCCGGATTTATTGGGCGTAAAGCGAGTGTAGGTGGTTCTTCAAGTCGGATGTGAAATTTCCCGGCTCAACCGGGAAGGGTCATTCGAAACTGATGGACTTGAGGGCAGTAGA
>CAZJQF010000022.1:0-22717 GCA_964547925.1 uncultured Dehalococcoidales bacterium | reverse complement strand
CTGTTTTCGGCCATTATCGGCTTCGATGATGTGAAGCAGACCAAACCCGACCCGGAAGGCATCAATAAGGCACTGGGCATACTGGAATCGCGAGCCGGAGAAACTCTATTTATCGGCGACAGCAATGCCGATATGAAAGCCGCTCAGGCAGCAAATTGCCGGAGCTGTTATGCCAGATGGGGCGTCCCCTTTGCCGAAAACCTCCCGGCAGACTTCATCGCGGAAACACCCCGGGATTTACTCGGCATAATAAAGGGCAACGGTAGATATGAATAACACTCTTAAAGTATTTACGCCGGGCAGAATCGGGAATCTGACGCTCCGCAACCGCACCATCCGGTCCGGCTGCTTCGAAGGACTTTCTCCCAAGGCTACTCCCAGTGACGCACTAATCGAATGCCACCGGAAGATTGCCGCCGGAGGTATCGGGATGACCACCGTGGCTTACTGCGCCGTCTCAAAAGATGGTGTAGCCTTCGGGCATGAGATGTGGATGCGGGAAGAGATAATCCCCATTCTGAAGCAGCTTACCGACGCCGTTCATAAAGAAGGGGCTGCCGCCTCGATTCAACTCGGCCACTGCGGCTTTTTCGCCAATAAAAGTGCCAGCGGGCAAACCCCCATCGGCCCCTCGCGTAAATTCTGTTTGTTCCGTTACAGCATCTGCCGGCCGATGAATGAAGAGGACATCGAGCGGGTAAAAACCGACTTCGGCAAAGCAGCCCAAATGGCCGTCCGGGCCGGGTTCGATGCCGTAGAAATCCACGCCGGACACGGTTACCTGCTCAGCCAGTTCCTTTCCCCCTGGACGAACCACCGGAAAGATAAATACGGCGGCTCTCTGGAAAACCGCCTGCGTTTTCCCGTTTCCGTGATCAAACACGTCCGGGAACTTGTCGGCCCCGGCTATCCCATACTGGTAAAAATGAATACGGAAGACGGTTTCAAGGGCGGACTGACTATCGATGAAGCCGTGCCGGTAGCCAGAAGTTTTGAAGCGGCCGGGGCGAGTGCCCTCGTGCCGAGCTGCGGGTTTACCGCCCGGACTTCATTTTATATGATGCGCGGCCAGCTGCCGATACGCGAATACGTTAAATCGGAAAAGAATCCGATTACCAAGATAGGGATGGCCTTATTCGGACGGATTATCGTTAAAGAAGTGCCGTTTCAAGAGCTATTTCTCTTCGACCAGGCAAAGCTCATTAAAAATACCGTGAAAATACCCGTTGCTTATATCGGCGGGGTAGATTCCCTGGCGAATATGAATACGGTTATGGATGCGGGGTTCGAATTCGTGCAAATCGGCCGGGCGACGGTCAGAGACCCCTCGGTGATACGGAAAATGCAAGCCGGAGAAATGACGGCCGTGGACTGCGACCGGTGCAACCGGTGCGTGGCGGAAATGGCGGCGACCGGAATCTGCTGTCCGGCGGAAACCAGGGGCTTCAAGCGGAAAGAGTACAAATAAGGCAACGGATAAGAGTTTATCAGTACGAGCTTATTGCCTGAAAGTGTTTCTTTTTATATAATGGGGCAATGGTTATCATAAAGCGAATATTTACCAAAGAAGTCTCTTATTATGCCGCGGCTATTTTGCTCTGTCTTTTAATCTTATTCCTGGTACTGCAATTGTGGTCTGCGGACTTAAATATCCCCTTTAGCTATCACTGGGATTCCATCTATATGGGAACTACCATAAAAGGGATGATTGAAAACGGATGGACGATATCAAACCCTATGGTCGGGGCTCCTCTGGGACAAAACATGGCCGAATTACCCGTCTTCGGTAATCTGGATTTAATCATCATGAAAACGATATCTGTAGTCTCTCGTGATTGGGCCGCCACTATGAATCTGTACTACCTTCTGACCTTTCCGCTAACAGTTATCACTTCTCTGCTTGTGTTACGCAAACTTAAAGTCACCCCGGTGCCGGCGATAGTGGGAAGCCTACTATTTACTTTTATTCCCTATCACTTTTTCCGTGGCGAAAATCATCTCGCCCTCTCCTCATATTATTTAATTCCTCTGGTAATTTTAATAACATTTTGGATTTTTGAAAACGACTTTTTATTGAGCCGGTTAAAGCAACCGTTAAACGGCAATCCGGTCAAGTCCTCAACCGGGAAAAACCTGGCTGCGGTTCTCATTTGTGTCGGCATCGGAGCTACTTTTATATATTACCCGTTTTTCTCCTGTTTTTTCCTGCTGGTATCAGGCGTAATGGCATCAATTCTACTGAAAAAATGGCAGCCGATGGCGAACGCACTAACCTTAACCGGTATTGTAACCCTTTGTGTGGTGGTATGTAATATTCCCGGATTGCTTTACCAGCTGCAAAACGGAGCTAACCCACTCATTGCCCGCTCTCCGGCGGAATCGGAAACTTGGGGCTTGAAGATAATCGAGTTACTGCTGCCTGTTGAAGGTCACCGTATAACTATGTTTGCCGACCTTTCCAAAGTATACTCCCGATATTTCCCGTTGGTTAACGAAAACAAATTTGCCGCTCTGGGAATAATCGGGGGTCTCGGGTTTCTTATTTTAATTGCCTGGGCGTTTTTCCGCCTGGTCGGGATGCCCCAAATGAAACAAAATGTAACCTTCCAAAAGCTAAACCAACTCGGTATTTTAAACCTGGCGGCAATTCTGTTAGGCACACTCGGCGGTTTCGGGGTGGTAGTCAACAGCCTGATTCAGACTTTTTCCCGGATACGCTGCTATAACAGGGTCAGTATTTACATTGCTTTCTTTGCTATATTGGCCGTAGTTCTACTAATCGACTTCGTAAAAAATAAATATTCCGCTTCCAAAATAAAAGGCGGTATTATTTACGTCGGTTTAATCATCATTCTCTTTTTCGGGATATTCGACCAGACTTCGGCACGGTTTATACCGGATTATAAAGAGAACCGGGAATTATATTCAAATGATGCAAATTACGTTAGCAATATCGAAGGTATAATACCGGAAAACGGTATGGTTTTTCAGCTCCCTTACGTCTCCTTTCCCGAGACGCCAGTAAACGATATGGAAAGTTACGACCATTTCCGGACCTATCTTCATTCAACTAAAATAAGATGGAGCTTTGGCGCGGTCAAAGGTAGAGATGAAAGTTACTGGCAAACAGTGCTAACGACAAAACCCGTCGAGGAGATGGTGGAAGGATTATCTTTTATCGGCTTTAACGGTATATACGTTGATATTAAGGGGTATGAAGACGGAGGTGAAGAAATTATCGCTTCACTAACCTCAATCTTGAATGAAACGCCCATAATCGACGGTAACGAAAGATTATATTTTTTCGATATGACAGACTATAATACTGATTTAAAATCGCAATATACGGCGCAAGAAATTGAGGAACAAAGACAAAATATTCTATACCCCAGTAATAATCAATAGCCCGGTATATGTTCATATCCGTAATATTTATATGCCAGATAGTCTGTGTCAACTCTTAGGTCACTAAAATCGATTCAAGCGGAAAGAGTACAAATAAGGCAACGGATAAGGTTAGACTCCGGCAATTCCCTCGCCGACGAAAAACACCGTTACGAATAGGGCTGCAGAAACAACCAGCACCGTGAGGATGACATTCAAAACCGAACGTTCACGCCAATGCCAGAGACATAATACGTTGAAAACAGCCGCGATATCGATAAGGATGGTACCTATCAGCGGCATGACATAGGAATCAGTGACCGGGTATTTCTCCCCAAAAACGGTGGTGATCACCGGTAGAATTATCCAGGAAGCAATGCCGAGTATGCTCAAGCCGAACGCCCACCATCCGGCTTTCGTGCCCGGTAGAATCCTGACCTTTCTCGGGGACGAACCCATCATTTCCTTAAGCCGCCTTATATATCAATTATACAACGGGCGTGCAACACTCGGGATATTACAGTGCTTTCGCCGGGCAGCATCGCCTTCTTCACGAATATATTTACCGTTTCCGGACCGTTTCTGCCGAGATATCCTTGTATCAACCGATTTATCTATGTAACATTTAATTAAGTCTTTCGTTATACAGGGTGCGGAAAGAAATTGTACGAATCTGACTCCAGAATTAATCTTGAAGTTATTTCGCTTGTGGAGCGTGCTGCAGGTGGGGATACTGAGGCGTTCGGGCGTATTTACGATATATACGCCGACCGGATTTACCGGCACATTTACTACAGGATAAGTAACATGGAGGATACCAGGGATTTGACTCAGGAGGTATTTCTCAAAGCATGGCAGGGGCTGCCCAGATATAAACGGACTAAAACCCCTTTCCTTGGATGGCTTTTTACCATCAGCCACAACAGAGTTATCGATTATTACAGGACTAAAAAGGATTATGCCTATCTCAACGAAGAAATAATAATGGGGGACCGCGAAAAAAGCCCGGATAAACTTTTAGAAGAAAAATTTACGCAGCAGGAAATCAGGAGAGCGATTTTACAGCTGCCCGGGGACCAGCAACAGGTAATATTAATGAATTTTATCGAAGGTTTCGATTATAACGAAATAGCATCCACCTTAAATAAAAGCGAGGGCAATATCAGGGTCATCATCCATAGAGCATTAAAAAAGATGCGTGATATCCTGGAAAAAGCAGGGCATTAAAGTGGAAAAGATTGAAATAATATTAACCGAATGTATTAAGGAGATTAAGTCGGGGAAGGCCACTCCGGCCGACTGCCTGAGCCGTTATGCTTCCAGAAGGCAGGAGCTTGAACCCCTGCTCAGGATAGCTTTGAACATCCGGGAACCCGCAGCATTCAACTTGGACGACGGTTACAAGCAAGCGGCTAAAGCCCGGTTGCTACGGCAAATAAAACCGTCCGGACAGAAAAAGTCCAGGACGTTCAGGGAGATATTCAGTTATGGGATACCGCCGCGGTACGCATGGGCAAGGATAGCAGTATCGGTTTTAATCGGGGTGATATTATTCTCATCGGCGGGCGGCGGGACAGCTATTGCAGCTCAAACCAGCTTGCCCGGGGACTTACTTTATCCGGTAAAAACAGTTACTGAGGATGCCAGATTGCTGGTAGCCGGGGACAGTATTGCGAAAACCGATTTGAATCTGGAATTTGCCCAAAACCGCCTGGAAGAATTGAACGAATTGGTAAATAGAGATGAGGCCAAAGCAGGAATAGCCTTGAGAGGTTATCAAAGTAATCTGGAGGCGGCAAGGCAACAGGTCCTTAAGATTTCGGATATTGCATTACAATCCGGTGTGCTCGAAGAGGCTCTATTAGATATCCAAAATCAGACCGCTCTCTGTGATGAGATACTTGATGGCAACCCCGAATATTCCGAGCCGGTCCATTCCGCCGGTAATTTGGCTCTTAATGAACAAATAAGACTAACCGAACTATTAGCTGAACAGAATAATCTGCAGGCGGTCCGGATTAATTTGAATATGATGCAGAACCGGTTGCAGCGTGCTCAGGATAAAGCCGGGGTCAACCAGTATCAACTGATGCAGGAAGCGCTGCTTCAATACCAGCAATTCAACCGGCTTGGGGAGCAGATTTTACAGAGCTCTCAAGCCTCAAATAACTATAATACCGAAATCGAAGCATTAACCTTACAGTCGCTTGCAGTTTCTCTGGACACTCTTGATAATATTTATCAACAGATTCCTCAAGAGTATCGTGATACTGTTGACGTTTGCAGGCAGGTGACATTACAGTTCCAAAACCAGGCACGCCATCAGTATCAGCAACAAGGTCCCGGTACGGGTTCGGAAGACTCGCCCTACGGCAGCGGCAACGGGCCCGGTATAGAGCAGGGAAACCAATCGAATTCTCAATACCAGGGCGGGAATGTAACAGATAGCCAGACCCCGGTTATTACTTACCCTGAGGGCGCCGGAGATACTCCGTCTTCCGAGGGCGGAAACAGTGTGGATAATGGCACGTCCTCAAGCGGAGCAGACAATTCGGATAATGGGACACCCTCCGGCGGTGCAAACAGCACAGACAACGGGACTTCC
Source organism: uncultured Dehalococcoidales bacterium (assembly GCA_964547925.1). GTDB lineage: Bacteria > Chloroflexota > Dehalococcoidia > Dehalococcoidales > JAFGLR01 > JAFGLR01. Next base: position 16,728 of record CAZJQF010000022.1, on the reverse strand, counting down.
TCCGGCGGAGCAAACGGAAAAAGTCCGACTACAACCGGAACTAATACTCCGGAAATTTCCATCAGCCCGAGCAAAACTTATTAGAAAACCCGGTTGGGTTTTACGATGGCTTCACTTAGATTTCTCCAACCTCGCCTTTAATTCCGTATTCTCCGGTAAACGCAGCGAGTGGATTGTCCAAAGAAACCCTTCTTTTTTTTTATTTTTTCGGCTGATGCTGTAACAAAATAATACTTGCTTCGTTAGACATAGTGAAACAAGCCGATAAATCGAATCAAGGAGGAAAAAATGAAAAAATTAGGCATTTTAGCGCTTGTGTTAGCGTTAATAATGGCATTTGCCATCCCGACCGGAATTCTTGCCGCGGCAGAAACGGCGTCAGATACTTTGCCGGACCCCGGGATTACCCCAGATAGTCCTTTCTACTTCATGGACAAATGGGGTAAGCAAATCTCACTGGCTTTCACTTTTAATACCGAAAGCAAAGTCCGGAAAGCCTTACAGTATGCTGAGGAGAGGCTTGCCGAAGCGGAAGCTATGGCAGCCCAGAATAAAGTCCGAGCAATGGAGAAAGCCGCGAATGAATACGCCAATTGCTTAGCCGTTGCGACACAAAGTATGACAAGGGCAATGAACAAGGGAATCGACACCTCCGGACAGGTAGCCGACGTAACATCGCAACACCTTGCTTATATGTACCGACACCAAGCTGCAACAAATCAACAGGACGGCACCGCGTGCGGAGACTGCGAACAAATCCGGCTGCGGATGCAGGACCGAGCGGTAACCTGCCAGGAAGATACCGTAGGGGCTCTTTCATCCCGGAATCCGGAAGGAGCACTGCAGTTGGGAACTCGGCTGATGGAACAGGCAACCGTCCGCCTTCAAAATATGGCCGGCCAAGCAGATAGTGAACAAATAGAGGAAGCCCTTCAACAGTGTGAAAGATACCGGGCTATGAATCAACAAATGGTTACGGACACTCCGCAACAGGGCGTAGGTACGCAAACCCAACAAATGGCCCAGGAATGCCTCGCAAACCAGGAAGGTGTTATGGAACAGGTTCGCAACCAGTACCAGCTTCAAAACGGAAGCGGTGATGATTCGTCGAACCAGAACCGGCAACAGGGCACCACTACCACAACTACTACCGCTACCACCACTACGGATACCGTTATCGAGACGACTCAAACGAGCGCCGGACCTATGGGACCCGCCCCGAATTCCGGTGACTGTATTCCCGATGGGAGCGGATTCGACGGACCCAACGGACCTAATGGTAGCGGTAAAGGCCAAAGCTAAACCGGTCGGTTATGATATAATTAAATTTAAAAGGGAGGGTAATGATGAAAAGAGCAATTTTAGTCCTTTTCTGCGTGGTGGCACTTTGTATCTTGCTGGTTTCCCCGGTGGCGGCCAGTGGCGACAAGGTTAGAGGAGAAAACGGGCAGGGAGACGTAAACCAGGTTCAGATAATGGACCCGCCGCCCTTCCAACCGTAATATACGACCACTGCCAAGCCTTTCAGAAACAGGTAGCAGACAATGCTATCTGTTTCTGTTTTTAATCATAAGGAATTCGTTATTTAAGCCAGATGTCCTGCAAACTTTTCCAGCATCTTAAGGCCTTTAATCTCACCCGGAAACTGCGGGACTTCGATAACAGGCAGACCGCCGGCAACTTTCCTTATCTGTTCCAGATAGTGTTTTTGCTGGGCCGCCCGGCTTTTTAAGAAAGCACCGCCGTCCGCCGGAACGAGGTTATTAACGATTATTTTTTCCCGCTGCAGGCCGTATTTATCCAGCTCGGCAAAGACGCCTTTAAGCTGATTGACCGCAAGGGCTTCGGCTATCGTAACGGTGCAGAATTTAACTTCACTGCGGAGAAAAGCGACATTGGCCGCCGATAGTTCCTCCCAGCGCTTGAGGATTTCGATGACGGGTTGGCGGCTCTGCTTACCGACTTTCAATTTGGAATAGATACGCGGTGCCATTTTTAAATGCTGCCGCAGCAGTGTGGGTGTTTCCAGTAAGGTAAGCGTCTGGCCTAACGGGGCGGTATCCCAGATAATTACGTCCGTTTCACCCGTCAGGCTCAGTTGCCGGATGTAGTCGAGCATGAATTCATCCCCCAGCCCGGGCAGGATGGAAGTCATAAAATCGACAAATTCCGGGTAATCGATATCCACGAATGAGGAAAATACCTCATAAACTTCACGGCCGAAGCGGGTTTCCCACATCTGCTTCACTTCCGGCAGACCAAGTTCGTGCATGAAGAGATTTTCGGTAACCGGAGCCGCTTTACCGCTGCCGGCGGTTTCGAAAATATCCGCGAGGGAAGGGGTGGGGTCGGTGGAAATCACCAGCGTCCGCCTGCCGCTCTTTGCATAATGCAGCGCCGTAGCCGCGGCGCAGGTCGTCTTTCCGACGCCTCCTTTACCGGCGAAAATGGTAATCGTTTTTGGTGCCATAGTTTTGCCTACCTTATAAAACAGGCCGGTCTGAGACCGGCCTTAATGAAATTCTGATTTTACCGACTGTTTTTAAAATAAGCCGACTGAACTTACCACTGCCAGGGATTGTAACCCAGGGCGTCGAGGATAGCTCCGATGGCATGGTCGCGTTCCAGATGGTGACGCATCGGTAGTTCGGGATGGATGGTGTAAATATTACTGCGGCCCGATTTCTGGCGGACGATGTAACCTTCGCCCACTAAATCGTGGATAACCTGCTGAATAGCCCGCTCGGTGATGCCGACTTCCTGAGCAATTTCCCGGCCGGTGGCTTTAGGATGTTTGGCCAGGTAAACCAGCACCCGTCCGTGGTAGGTAAGGAATGTCCAGGGTTTCGTCTTCAACTCTTTTAACCCCGCTATTTAAATATTTGACATCGGTTACGCCACCGGGTTATAATATGAACAGTTATTCGTATATTGTGGTTCGTAAATATTTACATAACATTATACCATTCTCCTCCAGATACATCAATAGTCTAGATAAGGATGGAATTCGATGAACGAAAGAACTGCTATCTACCGTAACCCGGTCCAGACACCTCTTCAATCAAGCTGCCGGTTGTGCCACTACGCCGGATTTTCGAACCTGTGCACCTTCTTCCAGGGCGGCGAGTGTCCCTATATCGCAATGCGCAAAACCTTTTCCCGCGAAGTTAAATCTGCCGACTAAAACGGGTACCTTTGCCCGTTTTATATACCCCCGATAGATTTGACGGCCGGTTGATTTCCGGCCGTCACCCTCCTCCTGCGAATTATCATTCGTGAATTTCCGCTTCCCAGCGCCTTTTTGATTCAATCCGTTTTACGCAAATCAACTCTATACCTGCGGACATAGCGGTAACCTTTTCGATACATCTCATGGTTTTTCGGTAAACGTACCGTCTCAACATACTTACCGCCGATTGCCCGGCAGGTCTTTAGCGACGGAATATTGTGCGGGTCGATTGACAGCCAGAGGGCTTTTAGACCGTGAGCTTTAGCCAGGGGAAACAACAGACGGGCGCTTCGGGCGGCATAACGGTGACCGCGGTAAGCCTCTTTAACTTCATAACCGATATGCCCCGGAAAATGCAGCTTAACGGCAGACCCGATTCTTAAACGAATCAGTCCCAAAACCGCAGCTTCACCGGGGTGTCTCATCTCAAAATGGTATTGCGGCACGTATTTTTTAACCGGGTCGGCCGGAGATTTTTCTACCGGCACCAGTTCCAAATCGCCGTCGATGAGTTTACCGGGTTCGAGGAAAGTGAACTCAGTGTTCATGGCAGATAATTAATGCCGCCGGAAACACGGCTGCTTACTTCTTCACCGGCTCGAAGGCGAAATAGACCCTGTCGACGATTTTCTTTTCTTTGCCCCATTCTACCGGATGTGAAGGCACCGGAAACACCACCAACCGAAGTTCGTCGCCGTCTTTAAGCTGACCGGGGGCACAGTTGATAACCCGGCTCAATAACCGTTTCACCGGACTGTCTTTCCCCATATCTATCCAGGCATCGATGACCGGCGGGTTGAAGCAAATCGGGACACCCGCCACCTTCTCAACGAAGGCGATGACGGTGCCTTTTTGCGGCAGGTCAATCCATTCCAGTTCCTCGGAGTAACATTTCGGGCAGATAACGCGCGGCGGATAGGCCACATGACCGCATTTTTTACATTTGGTCGTGGTGAATCTACCGGCTTTGAGGTTATCGTAGAACATATAATTCCGGTTGAACTCTTTGCATTCAATCGGCCAGATATCTAAGGTCGGAGAATATTTACCCTCTAAAAACGGAATTCCTGTCTCAGTCATTTCATCTCTCCTTATTTTAAAGGTTCCCGGCTGTAAACTACGATGGTATGCTCGACGTTTGCCCCGCTGAGGTTATGGGTCAGAGCATGCACCGGGCTCTTCACCTGATTTAAAGCCCGTCCCTGAAGCTGTCGCATAATTTCCATACCCATCCGGATACCCGTGGCCCCGAGCGGATGGCCGCAGGAAAGCAGGCCGCCGTCCGTATTAATCGGATTCTGACCGGTTAATTTTGTCTGTCCCGAAGTGATGAAAGCAGCCCCCTCGCCTTTCTTGCAGAAGCCCAGTTCCTCGACCTCGATAATCTGGGAAATGGTAAAGCAATCGTGGGTCTGGGCGACGTCGATATCTTTAGGGGTTAATTTCGCATTTTCAAAGGCTTTCTTTGCGGCGACACGCATATGTGCCCAATCGCCGAGGTGTTCGCCCGGCCAGTTAGCGGTAACGCTGGAAAGCGTAGCCTGGGCGCTGCCCCGTAAATAAACCAGCGGCCGGTTGGAGAATTGCTTGGCTTTTTCTTCGGAGGCGATAATCACCGCCGCCGCGCCGTCGCTGAACGGACAGCAATCGTACAATCTCAAGGGTAAAGCCACTTCCATCGCGTTCCGGCAATCTTCGATGGTTATCTTTTTGTTATTGAAATGACCCTTGGGGTTATTGAAACCGTATTCGTAGTTGGTGACCGAAACGGCCGCCAGGTCGTCATATTTGGCGCCGTAATGCTTCATATATTCCTTGGCAATCAAAGCGAACCATAAGGGCGGCGGACCGACCACATTCGGGCCGTCCCATTCATGGTCCACGGCGGCCATTTCATCGTACTGAATCTGCCACCGCTGCGGGGTATTGAGTTTTTCGACCCCCGCAACCATAACTGCTTGAGCCATTCCGCTTTCGACCAGGCCGCGGGCTAAAATGATACCGGTACTGCCACCGGCGCACAGCACGTCGACGCGGGCACAGACTGCGGTGGGTTTTAAACCCAGCCTTTCCGCCACCACCGGCGCCGTATTGACCTGTGTCGCTCTGCGGCCGACAAAACTGGAGGAAAAAAGCAGGCCGTCGATGTCCTCGGGCCCGGCTCCCGGAAGGTCGTCCAGACAGGCCTTGGCGGCTTCCTGGACGAGGTCAAGATAAGTCGCTTCCCGGTTACCCCATTTAGACATGCCGCCGGCAATAATACACGCTCGAACCATCTCTTGCCCCCCTTACAACCTGATTTAAGATTTATGAATTATGATTAAAGATTGAATTTAAAGTTTCAAGCTTATGGTTAGATTTAAATAGAAGGTATAATTACTGCACCCGCAATATCGGCCTGGCTGTTTCCCAGAGCTTTTCTAAAGCGTAGTATGCCCGCTCCTCAGGCGAGAAAATGTGAATGATAACGGCACCGTAATCCAGTACCATCCAGCCGGAACCCGCGCTGCCTTCGGTATGTAACGGGCGAACGCCGGCCTGCTTCAATCGGGCTTCGACTTCATTATGGACGGCCAGTATCTGGCGGTCGCTTTCACTCGTGGCGATAACAAAATAATCGGTAAATCCGCAAATGTCACGCGTATCCAGCAATACCACATCGCCAGCCTGTTTATCGCTGGCGGCTTCCACCGCGAGCCGTGCTATTTCGATTGTTTCCAGAATAGTCCACCTCTATCTCATTATATCAGCTTGAGCAATCCAGCAAAAGAAGGCGAAAAAGCAGCGCTCGCTTTGACACTCCCTGAATCCGATGTTATTATGGCTACGGAGGTCTTGTGCCTGAACAAACATGACTACCAGTGAAGTTGTTTATCTTGTAATCCTGATTGCCTGTATATTTTTATCCGCTTTTTTCTCCGGTACGGAAACGGCCTTTATTTCGCTGCAAAAATACCGTATCCAGCACCTGGTAGAAAAAAGGGCACATGGTGCTAAGACGGTTGCCCGTATTATGCGGCATCCGGAGAAGTTCCTATCCACCGTATTATTCGGTAATAACTTGGTCAACACCGCCGCAGCGGCATTAGCCACGGTACTGGCTATCTCAGTTTGGGGAACCGAGAGTGGTACCGTGATTGCCACGGTTGTCATGACGGTTATTCTGCTAATATTTGCCGAGACTACACCGAAAACCATCGCCACCCGTCATGCCGAAAAAATCTCCCTGACGCTGGCCCGTCCGATTGAAGTCATTTCCTGGATTTTCACTCCGGTGGTCTTTATATTGAGCTGGATTGCCGCATTTTTTACTAAAATGGTCGGCGGCACGCCGTTACGCCAGTCGTTCATCAGCGGCGAGGAAATCCGCACGCTCATTTCAGTGGGACAAAGAGAGGGCACCGTCGAAGAAGCGGAAGCCAAGATGCTGAATAACGTCTTCGACTTCGGCAAGAGCCAGATAGGTGACATTATAATACCCCGTACGGAGGTAGTCAGCGTCGAAAAAGGGTCTAAGATGTCCGAATTCCTGAAGATTTACGCCGCCCACCCGCTGACGCGCTATCCGGTAATTCAGGATAATATGGATAATGTCGTCGGCGTGCTGTCCATCAAGGATGTCCTGATGGCGATGGCCGCCGGCAAAGTCACCCCGGAGAGCCGGGTCGATGACTTAATCCGTCCGGCCTATTTTGCCCCGGAGACCAAACCGGTCGATGAAGTATTTGCGGAGATGCGGGATAAAAACTACCATATGGTCATAGTGATAGATGAATTCGGCGGAACCGCCGGCGTGGTCAGCGTCAGTCAGTTACTGGAAGAAATCGTCGGCCCCTTCGGCGAGGAATTAGCTCGTGCCGAAAAAGACTACGAGGCTATCAGTGAAAATACCTTCCAGGTCGATGGTGAAATGCGTATCGAAGATGCCAACAAAGAATTAAGCCTGGATATAGCGCCCGGTGATTATGACACCGTCGCCGGCTTCATCCTGCACCATCTGGGGCATATTCCCCGGGTCAACGAGGGTCTGAAATACAAAAACCTGAGACTCGTCGTGACCAGGATGAAGGGGCGAAAAATCGAAGAAATTAAACTTACGAAAGAGATAAACAAGGAAACCGATGCAGCGTCTGAGGATAAAGTTTAGCCGCAGTGATGAAGTAAAGTTCATCTCACATCTGGATATCACGAGGTTATGGGAGCGGGCTTTGCGCCGCGCCGGCATACCTCTGGCATATTCGCAGGGCTTCAGCCCCCATCCCCAGATGGCACTGGCGGCCCCCCTGTCAGTCGGGATGACGAGCGAAGCCGAGCTGATGGATATTACCTGCACGCGCAATGTTACCCCGCAATGGCTGACGGATATCGTCAACCGGCAACTACCAACGGGCATCGGGATACTGCAAACACAGCAAATCGCCCCTTCTCTGCCTGCCCTACAGGCACAGGTGCGGTTTGCCGAATATCGCGTCACCGTGAGGACAGACGAGCAAAAAGAGGAAATCGAAGCGGCGATTAAAAACCTGCTGGCTTTAAAAACACTGCCGTGGCAGCACCAGCGGGATACCGGCGTGAAAAGCTACGATCTGCGGCAGTTGATAGATACGATTATGCTGCTTGATTATAAAGACGAACTCTGCACCCTGGGGATGCGGCTGCGCTGCGATAATTTCGGGTCGGGGCGGCCGGAACAGGTCACTACCGCACTGGGACTAACCGAATATCCGGAGTCGATTCACCGCACCCGGCTGGTTCTGGATACCGCACCGCCGATAAAAACCAGAACGACAACCGCCCGATAACTAAACGCCTCATTCTCTCCCTTTTTAAAGTCGAGGATTCCGTATATAATCGGAAGGAGACGAATGCTTTTCGCTGCTAGTCCTCTCTCCCCTTGTGGGAGAGAGTTAGAGAGAGGGGTATGAGTAATTACTCTCCCTTTTCTAAAGGGAGATAAAAGAGGGATTACAGATATTTACCTTTATCGGAGCAAACTATGGATGTTAAATACCGGCATATCGGACAGGATGAACTGCCTGCCTTAATCGCTTTATATAAATTTTTACACGAGACGGACGAACCGCTGCCGGAAGAAAAGAAACTGCAGAAAATCTGGAGCGACTTTTTAGCCGACCCTAAAGTACACTGCCTGGTGGCCGAAGCCGATAACAAACCGGTAGCCACCTGTGTATTAACCATTATCCCGAATCTAACCCGGGGCGCCAGACCGTACGGACTTATCGAGAACGTTGTCACGCACGGTGATCACCGTGCGCAGGGCATCGGCACAGGTTTGCTGAAGTACGCTCAGGAAATCGCCCGCGAGAATAACTGCCATAAAGTAATGCTGATAACCCAACGCCAACTGGACTCTACGCTGCGCTTTTATGACAACGCCGGGTTCCAAAGAAACGGCCGGACGGCATTTGTGGCCTATCTGGATAAATAAATGGCGAAGATTATTTACAGGCATATTAAACCGGAGGAGCTGCCGGATTTGTTAGCACTGTACCGGCAACTCCATCCGGCGGATTTACCGGTGCCGCCACCGGAGAAATTACAGCAACTCTGGCAGCAAATTCTAAACGACCCCTCCCAGCATGTACTGGTAGCCGAATCCGACAAACGCATTATCGCTTCGCTGGTGTTAATCGTAATTACTAATTTAACACGCGGCGGGCAGCCTTACGGACTCATCGAGAATGTCGTTACCGACACCGCCCACCGGAAAAAAGGCATCGGTACCGGCCTATTAAAATACGCCCAACAAATCGGCTGGGAAAAAGGCTGTTATAAAATAATGCTGCTGACCGGACGCCGGCAGCCGGAAATTTTCCGCTTTTATGAGGGAGCCGGCTTCAAACAGGGAACTAAAACCGGGTTTATTATTAGCGCCGAGGATGCTAAATGAACGCTCCGGATTTAACACAGCGGGTTTTAAACCTGATTCGGGAATATAACCTCGCACCCGAAAATAAGCCGCTGCCGGTCGCCGTATCCGGCGGTCCCGATTCCGTTTGTCTGTTGCATATCCTCTCGCAATTGAAAAAAGAGTTGAACCTTGACCTGTATGTAGTACATTTAGACCACCAGCTAAGGGACGAAGAATCCGCGGCGGACGCGCAATATGTGAAAGAACTGGCCCGGCGGCTGGACATACCGGCTATCATCGAAAGCCGCAATGTTCTGGGCTACAAGACTAAATACCACCTGTCTCTGGAAGAAGCCGCCCGCGATGTCCGCTATACTTTCTTTGCAGAAACAGCGGCTAAACTCGGCACCGACCGCGTCGTCGTGGGACACACGCAGGACGACCATATCGAAACGATTTTGATGCACATTATCCGGGGCAGCGGGACGCGGGGTCTGCGCGGCCTGCAACCGGTCAGCCGCTGGCAACTGGGTAGCAACCGCATAACCGTTATCCGGCCGTTATTGAATATCACCCGTACCGAAACGCAGGCATACTGCCGGGTAAACCGACTGGAACCGCGGACGGATGCCACCAACGAATCGCTCGCCCCACTGCGGAACAAGGTCCGGCTGCAGCTCGTGCCTTTGTTAAAAGAGTATAATCCACGCATTGCGGAAGCATTATTAAGAACGGGGAAAATTGCCGGAGATGAAATCGATTTGATCGCTAAACTGGGCGACATCGCCTGGGCACAAAATGCGAAGATCAAAAACAACACGGCGATAATCAGCAAAGAGGGACTGGCGGGAGCCCACCCTGCTATTCAAAGATACCTGTTACGCAAAGCCATCGAGCAGTTGGCGGGCAATCTGAGGGATGTGGAAGCCCATCACATTGAAAACGTGTTGACCGCGCTGGATAAACCGGCAGGCAAGACAATCCAACTGCCTTATAATCTGATTTTTATCGTGGAATATGATAACTATCTGATTGGAACTGACGCCGCAGCCCTGTCTCCCTTCCCGCCGCTCGAGGGTGAATATGAACTGAAAGTCCCCGGTAAATACACCGCCGGTAACTGGACAATCGAGACTGAGATTATAGGAATGCACTCTACTGTAATCCCCCTTAATCCCTCCCGGTTCAAGCCCGGGACAGGCTCTTTAAGAAAGGGGGAGAATAGATTCATAGCTTATTTCGACTACGGTAAGGTTAAAGACAAGCTGACCGTCAGAACCTGGCAGACGGGCGACCGTTTTCAGCCGCTAGGGATGAAATCAGAGAAAAAGTTGGGGATGTTCATGATAGACGCCCGTATTCCCCACGCCTGGCGCAGCCGGATTCCGGTGGTCTGTTCCGGCGACCGGATTATCTGGGTCGCGGGTTACCGCAGTGACGAACGCTTTAAAGTGACGTCCCGGACGAAGCGGGTTCTGAAGGTGACGTTCCGGAAGCCGCGGTAGGCTCTGCCGCCGGTGTTTCCGGTTTTATCCGCCAGGCCAGCCACGCTATGACACCAAACACAATCACCGAAATAACAGCGATAACTATTTCTATCTGCACCGTGGTCAACATCTGCTTGATATAGAAAAGCGTGGTGTAGTTGGTCAGAGAGTGAATGCCCGAGGCGATTAAATAGAACTGCCAACCTTTACCCTTGGCCAGTCCGTAGCCGGTGATGGCGCCCGTGCCGATATGGAAAGCGACGGTGAAGAACCGTTCCCAGAGCGGTAATACGGCTTCGAATCCGTATTGCGGGATTAAAGACCACGTGTAACCGGACGCGAATAACTGGTTCAAAATCCATTGGGCTTCAACGACCCCGAAAACCGCGCCGACTACCGCTCCGATAGCCAGACCCGTCCGGGGAGTTAACTCTTTATTATGTCCCCACCACCACATCACCGCCGGCAGCATCTTGGCGCCTTCCTGTATGAAGCCGCTGACCAGCACGACGGGCAACCCCATCAGGAATATCCGTTCGATATAAAGCTGGACGCCGTAATTGTTAACAAAAGCGTTGCTGATAAGGTTCTGCAGCGGGGTCTGAAAAATACCGATGGAAACCGGGAAAATAATTATCCCGGCGAGGCAAAGCCAGAGCCATTTACCCTGCCAGCGCCAGACTCCCAGCGCCGCCATCCAGATTAAACCGAAAACAAGCGCCAGCAAGATGCCGTTGACCGACGGATAGAGGAAATACTGTATAAATTCCACTTTAATGCCTCCGGTTATTTAAACCACAGACCCGATACTTCGGTCACACCGTCTACCGTGTGGAAAGCAATGGTTACCGTAACTTTATCCTTTTTGGTGAATTCAGCCGTGTAAACCACGGTGGTATAGTCGTCCGTAGTCACGACCTTATCCACTTCTCGGGAAACATAATCGCCTATAGTCGAAGCTAACTGGCTTTTCAAAGACGCAAACGAGCTTTCCGGCAGGGCCCCCTTCATCGCTTCATCGAAATCCTGACTGAATTTAGCATAATCACCCGCGTTAAGCGCGGTAAGGACGTTTTCCGTCATCTCATCTGAATAAGAAGGCTCGGTCGGAGCCGCGCCGCAGCCGGCAAGCAAACCCGTTAACAAAACAACCGTAATAAACGCCGCAATTATTTTTACCTTCATTTTCTCTTTCTAGCCTACTTTATCTTTATGATAACCCTTACGGTCAAGCATTACCCGGGCCTCGCCCGTTTGTTTCGCGACCTCCCCGATAAGCTTGGCTCCCTCCAGCTTCTTCAGCAGGGTATTTACCTTGTCCGGGGCACAGACCACCGCCATCCCGATGCCCATATTGAAGACGTGGAACATCTCGCCGCGGTCGACCTTGCCGGTCTTTTGAATGAGTTCGAAGATGGGCGGGACTTCCCACTTTTTCGTATCGAATTTCGCCATCACGCCGGCGGGTAAAACCCGGGGAATATTCCCTATCCAGCCGCCGCCGGTAATATGGGCCAACCCCTTGACCGATGCCAAATGGGGTTTCAGTTGCTTGTAATAGCTGCGGTGCGGCTCTAAAAGCGCTTCCCCCAGCGTCCTGTCCAGTTCCGGATAATACTTTTGCAGTGCCTTTTTCGTTTCACCGAAGATTTTCCGTACCAGTGAAAAACCGTTGGTATGCAGTCCGCTGGAAGGCAGGCCGATAATAGCGTCTCCCACCGTTATCTTTTTCCCCATCGTGATTTTATCTTTTTCCACGGCGCCGATTATCATTCCGACGAGGTCGTAATCGTTACCGGAGTAAACGCCGGGCATTTCGGCCGTTTCGCCGCCGATAAGAGCGCAGCCCGCCTCTTTACAGGCTTTCGCCAGCCCGGAGACGATAGCTTCGACCGTTTCGGGCACCAGTTTGCCCATAGCGATATAATCGAGGAAAAAAAGCGGGTCGGCCCCGCCGGTGAAAATGTCGTTTATCGAGTGGTTTACGATATCGATGCCGACCGTATCGTGCTTGTTCAAGACAGCAGCGATTTTAAGCTTGGTACCCACCCCGTCGACGCTGGAAACCAGCACGGGATTGCGGTAACCTTTGAGTTCGAACATTCCGCCGAAAAAACCCACCCCGCTGAGTACTTCAGGACGGCTGGCGGTCTTCGCCAGATTGGCGATAATTTTTTTAATGCGGGCCGAACTATTGGTATCGACACCGGACGCCGCGTAAGTATTTTTCATCGGCAGTTTCCTCCGTGTTTTCACGTTTCCTGCAGCCTAGCCAATGATAACACTTAAAAGTGAAGCGGTGCAATGAAAAAGGGTTAAGAAAAGGTTAGATTACCGCCGTTCGGTGGTGAGGGAAATCTCTTTTTTACTCTTGTGTTCCAGTGCCATTTTGTCCATCTGGAGCTGGACCGGCACGGGATAATCGCCGGTGAAACAGGCGGTGCAGAAGTTTTCCTTGGGTTGGCCGACGGCCCGCAGGAGGCCTTCCAAACTCAAATAGCCGAGCGAATCGGCCCCGATGTAGTTCTTGATTTGGGGGACGGTCTTCTGGGCGGCAATCAGCTCCCAGCGGGTGGCCATATCCACCCCGAAGAAACAGGGGTAAACGATGGGCGGGGCGCAGATGCGCAGGTGGACTTCTTTCACACCGGCCCGCCGCAGCATTTTTATTACTTTAGGAGTAGTCGTCCCGCGGACGATGCTGTCATCCACCACGACCAGACGTTTTCCGTTAAGTAATTGGGGGAGAGGATTGAACTTAAGGCGGACGCCTAGGTCGCGGATGCGCTGGTCCGGCTCGATGAAAGTCCGGCCGACGTAACGGTTCTTCAGCAATCCCTCACCGTAAGGGATACCCGATTGGTGAGCATAACCGATACCGGCTACCGTGGCAGAATCCGGGACGCCCATAACCATATCGGCTTCCACCGGATATTCTTTCGCCAGTTCGGCACCCATAGCCAGCCGGGTGGAGTAGAGCAGCTTGCCGTTGATGACGCTGTCCGGCCGGGCGAAATAAATATACTCGAAAATACATAATGCCTTCCGTTCCGAAGGCATTTTATAGCTTTTCACGCCGTCTTTATCGATAGCCACAACTTCACCGGGTTCGATTTCCCGGATGAAAGTTGCCCCGATATGGTCGACGGCACAGCTTTCCGAGGCGATGACATAACCGTGGTCGACCGACCCGAGACAGAGCGGCCGCACGCCCAACGGGTCGCGTACGCCGTAAACGGCATCCTTAGTTAAAATGGTCAGCGAATAAGCCCCCTGCAGGCGCCGCATCGCATACTGGATGCGGTCTACCCAGTTCTTTTCCGGGGCGGAAATGATAAGCCGGCCGATAACTTCCGTATCGGTCGTGCTGGTGAATTCATAGCCTTTATCCTGCAGCTCTTTCGCCAGATTTTCGGTATTGACGATATTGCCGTTATGGGCGATGGCCAGAGTGTCCGGACCCTCGTTGATAATAAAAGGCTGGGCATTACAGACCCGGCTGGAGCCGGTGGTGGAATAACGGTTGTGGCCGATGGCGAAACGGCCGGTTAACTGGCTGAGGGTAGCTTCATCGAAGACCTGGGAGACCAGGCCCATTTTGGCGTATAGTTGCAGTTTCTTGCCGTCGCTGGTAGCGATGCCGGCGCTCTCCTGGCCGCGATGCTGTAAGGCGAATAAAGCGAAGAAAGTAAGACGGGCGACATCCTCGGTAGGAGAATAAACCCCGAAAACCCCACACTTTTCGTGCAATGAGTGCCTCTCGTTTTCTGACCTGACCATACCAATTATATGTCAATCCGGTTCGGAGAATCAATTAATCGTGGCTGGAGATGCATAAGTAATTAGTAGTTTGTAGTTTGTAATTGGAAATACGTTATCTCCCTCTTTAGTAAAGAGGGAGTAAGGGAGATTTGCGCAAACAGGTTACTGTAATCCCTCTTAAATCTCTCCCGATTCACTCCGCTCATACGGGACAGGCTCTTTAAAAAAGAAAAATATTGTACGCGATAAGCCGAAAACTAGGCCGTCTTATAAAGCCTGTTCTTCTTGATATATTCGGCCACTTTTAGCGGCACCATCCGGTTTATGGATTTCCCGGCCGCCACTTTCGCCCGGATTTCGGTGGCGGAGATAGCCAGGTTCGGTTTGTCCAGCATAACGACCGCTTTTTTGATACCGGGCAGAGCCTTTTCCAGCTCATTAAGGTCCGGCGGCATGATGCCGGGACGCGGTACCGCCGCCAGACGGCAGAGCGTTATCAGCCGGGCGGCCTCTTTCCAGAGCGGCAGGCTTAGCAGGCTGTCCCAGCCCACGATGAAATATAACTCCGCCCCGGTAAACTGGGCTCTTAACTCGGTAATGGTATCGATGGTATAGCTTGGCCCGGGCCGGGATGCTTCCAGATTCGAAACCTTGAGATAAGGCTTGCCGGCAACGGCCAGCTCGACCATCTGCAGCCTCAGTTCCCAGGGCGATATCTTTCGTCCGGCCTTCATCCAGGGCTTGCCCGTAGGGATAAACCAGACCTCGTCTACTGCTACCTGCGTTCGGACTTCTTCGGCGATGGCGAGGTGCCCGTTGTGGATGGGGTCGAAGGTACCGCCGAACACGCCGACTTTCATTGCGGGAACCAATCCCATTCGACGATGCCGCAGCGGACTTTATCGCCCGGTTTCGCCCCGGCCTTTGCCACCGCCCGGTCCAATCCCTGACGGCCCAACTGGTCCTGTACGTACTTGACTAATTGGGGCGTCATTTCTCCCGTGTCGGAAACCATCCGTGCCAGCGTCGGCAGCTCGACCACAAAAACATCGCCCTCTTTAATAACGGTCAGACCGGTTTCCCTCGGCTGGGGACGGAAGACCTTCGGCGGCGGGGCAGGCCTTACTTCCGCAGCGATAAATGCCTGCAACTGCTCGCAGGCGTCCCGCATCAACTCATTGACACCTTCCCCGTTTGCGGCAGAGATAAACCGGATAGCAATGCCGGCTTCGGCAAAGCTGTCTCTAATTTCCTGCATCCGGGACTGGACTTCCTGAACATCCACTTTATTGACGACCACAATCTGCGGCTTTTGCCCCAGTTTCGAATCATAAAGACTGAGTTCGTTATTGACCGCAATCATATCATCGACCGGCGACTTCGCCGACCCGTCTATTACGTGAATGAATATCTTGGTACGTAAAGCATGATGCAGGAAGTTATGACCCAAACCTTTCCCCAGATGCGCGTCTGCTATCAGGCCGGGAATTTCCGCCAGTACAAAAGTATTCTTGCCGGTTTCGACGACACCCAGAATCGGCTCTTTCGTCGTGAAAGGATAATCGGCTATTCTGGGATTGGCCGCCGAAGCCGCTGCGAGTAAAGAAGATTTCCCGACATTCGGGTAGCCGATAATGCCGATGTCGGCGATTAATCTCAGGTCTAAAATAACGGTCTTTTCTTCGCCAGGTTCGCCCTTCTGAGCGATTTGAGGAGCCTGGCGGATCGGATTTTTATAGTGGGTGTTTCCGAAGCCGCCTTTCCCGCCGCGGGCGAGAATAAACGTGTCGCCGTCGTATTCCAGATCGGCCAGCATGGCCGGCTCATCCCCGACCTGCGTTTTCGGCAGCACTACCGTACCGACGGGCACAGCAATTACCAAATCCTCGCCGGACTTGCCGTGCATCTTCTTGTTGCCGCCCCGTTTGCCGTCTTCGGCCTTATAAATGCCGCGGTTACGGAAAAACTTGAAATCGGAAATACTGTTGTCCGCTTTCAATATCACATTGCCGCCGTTGCCGCCGTCGCCCCCGTCCGGACCACCCATCGGCACGAACTTTTCGCGGCGCCAGCCGACGGTTCCATCGCCGCCTTTACCCGCCTGTGCCGTTATTTCTATCTTATCAAACATCTTATATTAATTAACTCTTCTCTCTTATATTCTATATTAGACTAAATGTAACCGTAATAATAGTAATACGTACAGGCTCATCATATCAGAAACAGGCGTGGCATACTTTTTTAACGGATTAAGAAGAGCTTTTTCAGGCTCAAAGCCCCGGCAGCTTATCGAAAAATCAGGGGAAGTTATGCAAAAATGGATGAGTTATCGAAAAGTTATTAAAAAAGAGGCGTTTTTATTCGTGAATACAAAAGCG
>CAZJQF010000021.1:0-22893 GCA_964547925.1 uncultured Dehalococcoidales bacterium | reverse complement strand
TTGACGTAATCAGCGTCCTGTACCGGCACGATATTCAACAGGAATATTTGGTCCTTATATTCAATTTCAGTAGTGCTGTTATTGCCCGACTCGTAAACTTCTTTAATAAGCCTTTGCCATTTTACCGGCAGAGGTTTTCCCAGCGCAGTCTGCCAATGCAGTAACAGAGGTAAGCCGGCCTTGTTGTGGTATTGTAATATGCCCTCCCGGCTGACCCGTAATATGGGGTCGGGGCTTTCAGAGGCCAATTTCGATTGGAGGATTATCTGCTGCTCGGCGGCTTTGAACTCTTTATTCAGTTCGGCGTTTTTTAGCTCTTTTTTTATAACCGGCATCAGTCTTTTAAGTTCTGTTTTGGAGATGCAGGAGGTAGCCCCCGCCTCCATTAATGAGCCCGTGTTATCCCAACTGAGGTTTTCGGTGATGAAAACGACCGGTATTTCCGGTGCATTTTTGCGTGAGGTTCGTAAAATTTGCAGCCCGTTGAAATCGGGGATGGTAGTATCGGCAAGAATAATATCCCAGGTCTGTTTTTTTAATGCGGCGGTTAACTTTTCGGCTGAATCGACGCGCTGGAATTTAACGGCGTAGCCTGCTTCTTCAAGCTCTTTTATTATTGATGAGGCTTCGTTTTCAGAATTATTAACTAATAATACATACAAGGGTACGGTCACTATAATTCACCTTCAAGATAAAGAATATTCGGTTATTAAAGAATATATAATCAACCCTGAATGCCGGCTGTATTAATTAGTCTGATATTTTATCTCCTGAAAGATATAATCCACCCTTTATTATATATCTATATTTATATAATAGCTCATTTGGGAAATAATTATTTACTTTTACCGCTTTCCTGTTCCGTAATCCAGCTGTCAATAACATCCTTGCGGAAACGCCATTGATTACCGATTTTACTGGCAGGAATCTGTCCCATTCTGACCATCCGGTAAACGGTAGAAGTGTGGAGACGCAGGTATTTGGCGAGTTCATCGATAGTCATGATACGGAACCGCTTATCATTTGCCGAATGTAGTGTCATAAGAACTCCTTCTCAAAACGGTGATTAATCAGCATTATTCAACGAAGACTAATTATAGTTTTAAAAGACCAATAATGTCAATATGTATAAACAGTTACTTAAGATTGACTTGACAAGCTTTTAATTTGTTGTAGAATGAATATTGTCATTATCAATTGAATAGTCTGTTACCGAGAAAGGCAAACTCCGGGAAATCGGAGGACGCAAAGCTACGGGTCTAAGTTCCAGTCTCGACCGGAATATGACCGCCGGGCCACCGAAGAACAACAGCGTAAGCTGAATCAGGGAGAGCCTTTCTCGTGTGTGAGAAAGGCTCTTTTATTTAGGGGTGTACCATGGAAGAAAAAGATAACGGGAAAAAGGGATTTTTACATTTGAGAAATCCATTGAAACGCGACCGGATTACCCCCGGGGAACCGGTTCCGGGTGAAAATTCGTGGGAAAATAGTTTAAATCCGGAAAGCAAAAGTACCACTCCTAAAGTTACTTTAGTTAACCAGGTTATTACCCTGGAACCGATATCCGAAAAAACTTACGGCGATGCCGATTTTGAAATAATAGTAGCATCGAGCTCGGGATTACCCGTGACCTTAACGGCTTCAGGTGCTTGTTCCGTCAGCGGAAATACGGCACATATAAACGGAGCGGGAGTCTGCACGGTTACGGCACATCAGGATGGTGATAACGTTTATAGTGCCGCCGAAGACACCCAGCAAACTTTCACGGTGAAGCCTGCGGAACTTACGATTACCGCCGATAAAAAGCGGGTGGAATACGGGAAACCGCTGCCTTCATTTACGGCTACTGTTTCCGGACTGGTCAACGGCTTTGAAAACCTCGGGACTTTATCCTTTTCGACTAACGCGGTTCCGGGAAGTTCTCCGGGTACATATACGATAACCCCGGCCGGTTTGACCTCGCCGAATTACACCTATAATTATATAGACGGCGAGCTAACTATCAATCCGGCGAAAATAAACGTCATCGCCAAGAATAAAGAGAAAATATACGGGGAAGCACTGCCCGCTTTCGAGGTCGCGCTTAACGGTCTGATCCATGGGGATACCCCCGAATCACTCGGGGCTCTCGTTTTTGAAACCGAGGCCAAACCGGAAAGCCCGGTGGGAACTTACAGCATAAAAGCCGGCGGACTTGATTCCCCGAAATACATATTTAATTATATCGACGGGGTCTTGACCGTATTGCCCGTAAAGCTCACCGTTAAAGCCAACGATAAAGATATCATTTACGGCGAGGAAATACCGGTATTCGACGGTGAAGTAATCGGACTCGTTAACGGGGATTCCGTCGATTCGCTGGGCGGAATCGATTATAATACTTCCGCCGCACTGGGCAGTCCCGCAGGCAAGTACATTATTACGGCGTCCGGATTGAACTCCCCGAATTATACCTATCATTTCATCGACGGGACACTGACCATTTCTCCCGCACTGCTGACGGTTAAAGCAGAGGATGTCGTTATCGAATACGGAGAACCGTTACCCGGTTTCGATACTGTAATTACCGGACTGGCCGGCGGAGATACCCGGGAATCATTAGGAACGATATCTTTTACGACTGATGCCGAGACAGGGAGTCCTGCCGGAGAGTATGAAATTATCCCGGACGGCCTGACATCGGCAAATTATAACTATAAATATCTAAACGGTACGTTAACGATTAAACCGGCTCCGTTACTTATCTTAGCTGACGATAAAATCAAGGTTTACGGAGCTCCGGTACCGGAGCTTACCGTATCCGTCACCGGTCTGGTAAACGGTGATACCCTGGAATCGCTCGGCAAACTGGAATACCGTTGTGAAATTACGCCGGTCAGTCCGGTGGGTAATTATGAAATTACGCCCGGCGGGCTGGCTTCTAATAATTACAGCTATGAATGGGGCAGCGGTACTTTAACGGTGACTCCCGCTCCCTTATTGGTCAAAGCCGATGATAAGAAAATGGTCAGCAAAGAAAACCTGCCTTTATTTACCGCTACCGTATCCGGGCTGGTCAACGGAGATACTCTCGAATCGACCGGTACTTTAATATTCAGTACCACCGCGACGCAGGAAAGCCCGGAAGGCACTTACACTATTGCTCCGAGCGGACTGAATTCACCGAATTATTCTTACAACTATGTCAGCGGTCTTTTAACCGTAACTGCCCCGGTTCAGAAGGAAACCGGCCTTGCCGTCAGGAAAGACAGCAATCAAAATCAGATTGTTGATTCACCCCGTCTGGGTGAGGTTTTGGTCGATACCGGACTGATTACCCCCAAGGACCTGGTTTCCGCCCTGAGCAAGCAGCTGGGCGTTCCGGAAATCGATTTAAACGCAGCCAAAATAGAACCGGAATGTCTGAGAATGGTACCGGAATCTTTGGCCCGTAAATACGGGGTTATGCCTTTATCGATGAATAAGGGGTATCTGTTAGTCGCGATGACCGACCCCACGGATATTCTGGCTATCGAAGCTCTCTCGGCACAGACCAAGATGAGAATCCGCCCGATGATAGCGATGGGAGAAGATATCCAAAAAGCACTGGATCGTAACTACAAATCCATCGGGGAACTCGAGAAGCAATTCCACGAAGAAAAAACTGTCAGCGAAACCAGAGCCAAGATTCTCGATGATTCCATCGCGGAAGCCCCGGCCGTCCGCTCGCTCGAAATTATTTTGGAAGAAGCGGTAAAGAACCGGGCGTCCGATATTCATATCGAGCCTGAAGCCACCAATGTTAGAATCCGCTACCGTATCGACGGGGTGATGCACGAAGTGGCTTTCCTACCCACGAGCGCTCACGGGCCGCTTATCTCGCGTCTGAAAGTATTATCGAATATGAATATTGCCGACCATCGGCCGCAGGACGGACAGTTCAACTTCAAGGCTTTCGATAAAGATGTCGATATGCGTGTGGCTGTAATTGCCACGGCTTACGGTGAGATGGGGACTCTCCGTTTGCTGGATAAATCCTTCGCGGTGAGGACGCTCACCCAGGTAGGTTTCATGCCGGATAATTTGAAACGGTATGAGAAAATGCTTAAATCTCCTTACGGAATGATATTACTCAGCGGCCCGACCGGTTCGGGTAAAACGACCACTCTTTATGCCTCCATCAACAGCTTTAATAAAGAAGAGATGAAAATAATCACCATCGAAGACCCGGTCGAATATCATTTTAACGGCGTAAACCAGATTCAGGTCAATCCGCGTGCCGGTATTACCTTCGGCAATGGGCTGCGGGCTATCATGCGTCACGATCCGGACGTGGCGCTGGTGGGCGAAATCCGCGACACGGATACGGCTTCTATAGCAGTCCAGGCTGCAATGACCGGCCATCTGGTTTTAGCTTCGGTACATGCCAATGACAGCGTGGGCGTACCGTTCCGTCTGGCCGATTTAGGAGTGGAGCCGTTCTTACTTGCCTCGGCATTAGTGGGTGTAGTTGCCCAGCGTATGGTAAGAAGAATTTGTCCTAATTGTGCCGAGGAAATACCGGCATCTCCCGAATGCCGGGAAGCTTATTACGAAGAACTACACGAGCACCGCGATACTTTTATTTACGGCAAAGGCTGCCAGCTCTGTTCGAATACCGGTTATCTGGGGCGGACGGCAGTGATGGAACTGCTGACGGTCAGCGATGATATCAAGCGGATGTTGATATCCGGAGCCAGCACGATAGAGTTGAAAAAGAAGGCCGTTGAAGAAGGTATGGTACCGATGAGGCATGACGGGATGCTTAAAGTTCAGGCCGGGATTACCACGCCGGATGAAATATTACGTAATGTATTCTCATTATAGGAGCTTGGAATGGACTATACTTATGTAGCTTACACACAGGAAAATAAAATCGTAAACGGGGCAGTCGGCGCTTCCACGGAAAAAGCGGCAAGCGATTATCTCGCAAAACAGGGATTCCGCATCTTAAGCCTGAAAGCCAATAATCCGCCCGGTTTTGCTTCGATGAAAATCTCTTTCACCTCATCGAAGGTTAAACCGGACGCGATTGTATTATTTGCCAAGGAGATGGCTACTCTCATCGATTCAGGAGTCAGCGTAGTAACCGCCCTGGAATTATTACAGGGGCAGTCTACCAATGAAACGATGAAAAAGGTACTGGGCCAGGTCATTTCCGATATCCGCTCCGGGTACCGCCTTTCCGATGCCATGAGTAAACACTCCTCCGTATTTTCGCCGCTTTTTTGCCGTTCGTTAAGCGTCGGCGAGCAATCGGCGGAACTCAGTATCGTCCTGAACCAGGTGGCGGAATATATGGAAAAAAGCTCCGTGGCCCAAAAGAGTATCAAGAGTGCTCTGGCATATCCCATAACGATTTCCGTGGTGGCTATCGTAGTCGTAGTTGCTCTGGTATACGGAGTCTTTCCGACCTTCCTGGGTTTGTACGCCGCATTAGGGGCGGAAGTACCGCTGCTCCCGCGGATTATGCTGGGAATAGTTGATTTTATTAAAGCAGTCCTCCCGTATGCTTTGGGCGTTACGGTCGTAGGGGTTGCCGCGTTATTGATATATATCCGTAAGCCTTCAGGCCGCCGGATGTGGGATAAATTCAGTCTCCGGATTCCGCTGCTCGGCCGTATTATGTTATTACGGGAGTTATCGAGTATCTGCCGCACGATGTCACTGCTGTTCCGCTGCGGTTTGCCTCTGGCCGAAATTATGGATGTTGTCATCGATGCCGGCGGTAATATTGTTATTAAGGAATCTCTGGCCGAAGTTAAAAAAGCGGTATTTAAGGGTGAAGGTCTTTCCAAGCCGATGTCGAATAATCCGGTGTTTTTACCCTTGATGGTGGAAATGGTTAAAGTGGGCGAGGAGACCGGGGAACTGGATAAAACTTTAATGACCGTGGCTCACAATTATGATACCGATGCCGACGGCCGGACGAAAGCCATGATAGGTGTGATTCAGCCCACGTTAACTCTGGTTATCGGCGGGGTTGTATTCTTCATTGTTATTGCAATGGTCTCGATTATGTATTCGATATACGGACAGGTGCAGGTGTAAAATGTATCCCCGTAATAAGAGACGCTTAACTAAATTAATTAACATACGAAGTAATAAGGGTTACTCGTTAATAGAGACGCTGATTGCCGTGGTAATACTGGGGGTTATCGGCATAGCGGTATTTACCGGCTTATCTACGGCAGCTTCGGCGAATATCGTTAGCGACGAGCAGACCACGGCCGGCAGTATCGCCCGGAGGCAAATCGAATCGATTCAGCAGCAGGCTTATGACAGCATCAATAATCCGCCCGTTTATACGCTGATAACCGATTTGCCGGCCGGATACAGTATCGTTACGCCCGTAGTGACACGTTTGGATCCCAAGAATAACGGGACAGGTAATGATGACGGGCTCCAGGAAATATCCGTTACCGTAATGCACGGCACCAAGACGGTTTTAACGCTGGTTGATTATAAGGTGAAAAAATAGAAAAATGAAAAGCTTAGCATCTTCATTTAAAAGAAGTGAGGGTTTTTCCCTGGTGGAACTGTTGATAGTGATACTTATTACCGGAGTACTCGGTGCCGGTATCGTTACTACAGTTTTCCAGATTTACAACCAGAATGAGCGCTCTACCAGAAATATGGTGGTCGTACAGAATGTCGAAAATACCGGATACTGGATAAACAGAGATGCTTTGATGGCTCAGAATGCGACCGCCTCCGGATTACCTTTGACGCTGGACTGGCAGGACTGGGACGGGAATCTCCATCAGGTAACGTACAGTCTGGTTGATAATACGATAGAGCGGGTAAAATCCGTCAACTCAGTTATCACCAGCCAGACCATAATTGCCCGTAATATCGATACTTCACCTTCACTGACAACGTGTAGCTTTGCCAACGGAGTTTTGGATTTCAAAGTTACCGCTGCTATCGGACAATATAGTGAAACCAGAGATTATGAAGTTAAACTGCGGCCGGAGCCCTTCTCTCAATGAAGTTCGAGGGGTTGAGAAATGAAGCTGAAAAATTTATTAAATCAAATAAATAAAAAACAGAACGGTGAGATTCTGGTGCTTTCGCTGATTGTGGTGGCATTATGCAGTCTTATAGTAGTATCTCTGGTAAATTTTATGGGCACCGGACTGAAAACGGTAAGGTTATATAAAGAAAAGAACGAGCAGTTGTATGCCGCAGATGCGGGAATTCAGAAAGGCATCTGGTTGATACAGAGCGGCACCATTCCGAAAGATATCGATTTTACGCAAACTTATCCCGCTTTTACCGTTAACGGTTATGATGTCGTAGTCACGGTAAATTATGTCTGGATACTTTCCGGTATCGCCGACCCGGTCTACGGCCCGCATAACCAGTGGATAGATGTGCAGACCTCGGGAAATCCGGATATTACCGGTGTTTATACCATCAGTCTTTCTTATAACGATTTAACAGGCAACCCGGGTAATAAAAAAGTAGACCAGATGGGCGTCTGGCTGCCGGCCGGTTTTGATTATGTAGCAAATTCCGCGAGTGACCCGGCCTTTCCCGATAATATGGTTACAAAAGAGCCTTCGGTAATGCGCATTCACGGCGGGACCAGTATAAAATGGACCAACGTGAACTACAGTTTTAAAAACAGCGGTGATCTTGCGACGATGAAATTCCGTTTTACTCCGGTAGGGAAGCTGCCTAAAGGGGATATCGCCTGGGTATCCTCACTGTCTAATGATATCGGTCTGTCCTGGGACCAGATGATATGGAATTATACCGCCATTTCAGTAGCGACCGGTACCGGCGGAAATACCACCAGTATCGAGGCTCATCTGAGCAGCGATACCGGTGCGACAAGTAATTTAGCTATAGTTACTTACGAAGTCAGTAATTAACCGGATATAAACCCGTTATCGAAACAGCCTCATCCGAACTATCGGATGAGGCTGTTTTCTTTAGTCTCGAATTCACCGTCGTGTATAAACTACTTATCTTAACCCCATCTTAACCAATGTTAATAAAAATACTACCCTTATAGCCCGAAATGACTATTACTTTCTTATCATGACATTTTAAACGTCCTGGTGATTGCATCGTGATGCCGGAAGCCTTTGAATTAAGTTGCGCAGGGGAAATATGGCGTGTTTACGGTTTCGATATGAAAAACGAAAAAGGATTCTCGCTAATTGAAGTGCTTATTTCTATCGTGTTACTGGCGGTAGTGGGTACGGCGTTTTTAAGCGCCTTAGCCGGGTCATCGAAGGCGATGTTTACCGCCGACAAAATGGCTACTGCAAAAAATCTAGCGGAGACACAGATGGAATATGTGAAGCAGCAGCAGTTTTCCAGTACATATTCGCCCGCGGCTATTCCTGTCGAATACGGCGGTTATACGGCGGAGATTACCGCACAACCATCGAGGGACGGAAATATTCAAAAAGTCAGCGTGCTTGTAAAGTTCAATAATACCGGTGTTTTCACTCTGGAAGATTATAAGGTAAAAAGATGAGTAAAAAGAAATATTATCTAAAATATTTAAAAAAACAGGGCGGTTTCACGCTTCTTGAAATTTTAATCGGTCTGTTAATCGTCGGCGGATTGGCATCCGGCATAATGATGACGATTTCCCAGATATTCAATTCTAATGTCAGGAATACAGCCCGGATGACGGCCGTGCAGAATGTGCAGAGTGCGGTGCACTGGCTTAGCCGTGATGCTCAAATGGCCCAGACCGTGCAGGCGGGCGGCAGTGCGGGCTTTCCGCTGCAGCTCAACTGGGTCGAGTGGGAAACCAATGATACCTACAGTGTCAGCTACTCCCTGGTTAACGGTGAATTCAGACGGGGAGTTTCCATTAACGGTGGCGAAGTTACGGAAGCAATTGTTGCCCGTTTTATTGATGCCGATGAAACTAAGACCAGCTGTTCCGTAGCCGCCCGGGTGATAACGGTATCGCTGACCGCGACGGTACCCAGCGGTGCAGATACGGCAAGCGAGACCAGAAGAATCGAGATTTTAGCCCGGCCCGGCTCTTAACGGAAGGCAGAAAATGAAACTTTTAATGCGGTTGAAAAACAAGATAAGGCATGTGAAACGGGAAACCGGTTTCATACTGGTTCCGGCCCTGGTAATGACGCTTATCGGGGCGATTATCATTTCCGGTCTTTGTGCTTATATGATTACCGGGCTGAAGACCAACAGTCTTTATAAAGGTAAAACGGATGCTTTGTACGCTGCCGATGCCGGCGTGGAAGACGGCTTCTGGCAGATAAAATATGACAGTATCAGATATTTTACCAACCCTTCGGCGTATTCTCCGTACGATTATAATACTGCCTGGACTTATAACGTTGCGGAGCAGATTAACCGGCGGGATATAACGGTCAGTATTAAAAATGTCTGGATTCCGCAGAATATTGCCGTACCTGCAAATCCGACTTATGCGGCAAACCTGATATCCACGGGTAAATTAATCGTTACCGGCGGTGTTACCGGGGCATTAACATATCAGATAAAAATTACCTATTATCCGGATGCCACCGATAATCCTTTACAGATAGTGACTCTCGGGGTCTGGCTGCCGCCCGGTTTTACCTATACCGATGAGTCCAGCACGCTCGAAGAAGATGATACTGCACCGTATTATCCTTCGAGTGTCGATACGATACCCCACAACGGCGGGCAGGCGGTTATCTGGAACTTTGCTTCGGGAACTCTTTTTGCCGGAGAGGAAGGTCCGCCGGTGGTCGCCCCATTTCCGAACGTGGATATTACCACACTGCCGCTGACGGCTACCGTATCTTTCGGTTTTACGGCACAACAGCCGGGGGCAGTGCCGAATGCGGTTTCCTGGATTACCACCTCAGGAGTCAGCGATATCCCTTATGCCTGGGATGCGGATATTCAGATATTCCACATAGTATCGGTAGCCGACGGGACACAGGCGGAAGCTTATGTGGCTCGAAATGAACAGCGGCAGCTACAATCTTCTATCGCCGGAGATTATTACGCTACCGGCAACTCAAACCTGTCTGCCTACGGGACTAATAAATACCGCAGCGTCTGGCATAATCCATCGAGTGCCCAGATAACCTCAACCAATATTCCCGAAGATGCCGATGTCGCCGCGGCATATTTATACTGGACAGGCTGGAAAGCCGATTCTTCTGCGACGACCATATTCAATGAAACGGCCGGTACATTGACTAACTGGAATGCCGGAAATGCGTGGGGGGTATCATCGGACAGGTTCCGGGGTTATACCTACGGTAAGACTAATCCGGACGGTACGCTGACCCTTAAAAACAGCCTGTCGCTGGCATCGTACAAGTCGAGTTTGGTTAATATTTCATTCAGCCAATCGAAATACGGGACGATAACGTCCGCGGACGGGCTCGATTTTGCCTTCTCCGTTGACGGCGGGAGTACCTGGAGCAGCCGGATTGTCGCTTTCCGCGGGCCGAATAGTCCGGCGAGTACGTTTAATTATAATTTACCGGCACAGTTTGTCGAGGATAATTTCAAGATAAGGTTTTATTTAGTTGGTTTCGGTGGATTAAATCAGTATTGTTACCTCGATAATATAAAAATATCGGCTATGATCCCGGATAATTCGGTTACTTTCCGGATAGATGACGGCACCGGAGCGAAACAGGTCTATTTCGATGGCGACGGGAATTCTCAGACAGGCTCCGTAGAGTTGTCGGCAACCCGCTGCCAGGTAGTACAAAACTTTTCCGGCAGCTCCCCGCACGGCTTTTCTTATGCTTCATATTGTGATGTCACGGCTCTCGTGCGGGAATACAGCGAGGCTCCGATGTCTCCCGATACCAATTGGACCGGCTATGGAACTTATTCCGTCGGTAATATATACGCCGATACCTCCACGCATGACGAATGGGCATATGCCGGATGGTCGCTGGTTATCATTTATACCAGCTCGGAAACCCAGGGGCACCGTCTTTATCTTTATGACAGGTTTACTTACTCCAATCACGACGTCACTAACGGTATTAATGTGGATTTCGACCATGACGGGCAGCCGGGAGGAGCCATTTCCGGTTTTATCGTCCCGCAACCGGTAGCCGGAGAAGTTAATGCGGGCAAGCTGACGGTATTCGTCGGTGAGGGGGATGTGTGGTATTCCGGTGATTACCTGGCGGTCAACGGTACTAAACTCTGGGACGGTACCACTACTACCGGCAATTCCAAAACCAGTCCCGATAACTGCTTTAACAGTGCTTCTATCGGATTGGGAACTTATGACGGTATAGATATAAATACACTGGGTACCGACCCGCCGAACGGGGAGTATATCACCTGGTCAAGCAGTATTTTGCAGGAGGGAGATACTTCGGCCCAGATTGATCTGGTCACTTATCAGGATGTCTGGAATCTCGTTTATATAATTATTTCATTCCGCAGCGAGGCTTCAACGGGAGGTTCGCTTACCTATCTGATAAAAGAATAAATGCGCCGGTTTCAGCCGGTTATCTTTTTCTACAATAGAGGCAGAATCATCTCGATTCTGCCTCTATTGTTTTTAAATTAAGTAACTTTCGCCGGGTAAATACGTATATTTACGGATATTCACTTATAATTTTATTCGTAAAATGGTAGTATGGGTTAAAAAAATACCTTCCGGAAGCACATAACTTCAGGTAAGTTGATAATTAATCCGAATCAGAGGAGAAGCTTCCGGGCTTCGCCGGCAGGAGGTAAACCAGATGGAAAAAACCAGAACACTAGAGGAATGTCCGGTCACGGTGACCGTGGATAAGGTAACGCTGGAAGGCGATTTATGCATCCCTTCGAACGCTCCCGGAGTAATCGTGTTTGCTCATAGCAGCGGCAGCAGCCGGAAAAGTCCCCGGAACCGCTATGTGGCAGAGGTATTAAGGCAGACCGGTTTAGCGACCCTGTTATTCGATTTACTCACCAGCGAAGAAGAAAAGATGGATTTGCAGACCGGACGGTACCGTTTTGATATAAGGATGCTGGCTAACCGGCTGGCGGGAACAATGCAGTGGCTGAAGGAAAATCCGGAAACGAAGGAAATGAATATAGGCTATTTCGGGGTCGGTACGGCGGTAGCAGCAGCCCTGACAGCCGCGGCCGAACATCCCGATGATATCGGAGCCGTGGTTTCCCGTAGCGGCCGTCCCGACCTGGCACGTACGGCTCTGCCGTACGTTAAATCTTCGACACTGCTTATCGTAGGCGGCCGCGACCTGCCTGTAATGGCGATGAACCGTGACGCTTTAGGCGAATTACGAGCCGAAAAGAAACTGGCGGTTATTCCCGGAGCGACGCATTTGTTCGAGGAATCCGGTACTCTGGAGGAAGCGACCAAACTGGCGGTAAACTGGTTTGCTAACTATCTTACCAGGAAATTCAGCTACACGCCGGGTTTAGCGGCTGCCAGAAGATCCTGAAAAAATAGGGTACCGGTTTTTACTTAATACGAGAATCACTACGCCGCTTATTATGCTGCGTTAAAAGCAGACGCCGGGTAATCGGGCCGGGGTGTAATTCAGCAGTCTTTTCCTTTGATTACCATAACCGGTATCCTGGACTTCTTAAGTACATCCTGCAGCACTTTGCCGTGGGTCAGCTTACCCGGGCCGTTCTTGCCGTGACTGGACATAATAACGATATCGATGTTTTGCGTATCGGCAAACACCACGATTTCTTCAGCCGTTTTGCCGCAAATAATTTCCTTCGATACTTTGATGCCTTTCTTTTCCAAATTTTGTTTAACGGCATCGAGGTATTGGCCGGCCTCGTAATCCGGTGTGCATACCGTTTCAGGAATCATTTTAATTCCGTAGCGTTCTTTAAGGTCCTCCAGCGGCAGGAAAGCCTTGACGCGGTCGGTGATACTGACCAGTACTACCTCAGCCCCGAGTTTTTGCCCCATTTCCTCTGCGTATGGCAGGACACATTCGGCAAGTTGGGAACCGTCCAGCGGGACCAAAATCCGGTTAATCATGGTTCAATAGCCCTCCTTTATCCACTACTATTCCGGAGTATAACATAAGCATTTTCCGGCGGCGACCACAATGTCAATAAACAGGCGTAAAAACCTCTGCCGAATTGACACGTCGAGAATACAGCACGTATGATTTTATTATCGGGGTTGTGTCTGTCTTTTAATGAAAGGAGCCGATTTTGACAGATTTATTCCAACCAATCCGTATAGGCAAATTAGAATTGAGAAACCGTTTCGTACGGTCCGCTACCTGGGATGCGACGGCTAACAGCGATGGGTCTGTCAGTGATGCATCCGTAGCTTTTTACGAAAAGCTGGGGCAGGGTAATATCGGCCTTATAGTTACCGGACATGTTTTCGTTTCGCCGCCCGGCCAGGCCGGTTTCGGGCAGTACGGTATTCACAACGATGAAATGATACCGGGTTTACAGGAGTTAGTTGCGGCGGTGCACCGGTACGGCGGAAAAATCGCCGCACAGATAACCCACGCCGGTATTAATGCGATGAGTACGTTATCAAAAGCTCAGGTCGTTTCCGAAATGCCGGAGGTAAAAAGAGGCCAAACCGTGATGAGTGACGCGGATATCGAGGGTTTGCTCGATGATTTTGTTAAAGCGGCATTAAGGGTGAGAGAAGCCGGCTTCGACGCCGTGCAGTTTCACGGGGCTCACGGATATTTATTAAACCAGTTTATTTCACCGGACACGAATCGCCGTACCGACATCTGGGGCGGTAGTATTGAAAACCGCAGCCGGTTCCACACCGAGGTTATCCGCCGGACACGCCGGGCGGTGGGACAGGATTATCCGTTATTGATTAAATTCGGTATGCCGGCAAAGACCGGTAAAGGGCTTACGCCGGAGGACAGCGTTTGGGCGGCAACAAAGATGTGCGAAGCCGGTATCGATGCCATCGAAGTCAGTGCCGACGGTTCAAGAAACGGGGTAACGTTAATGAGGCCGGGCGAGCCGGAACGCGCGTTTTTCCGGGAGAGATCAGCCTGGGTGAAAAAAGCGGTTAACGTGCCGGTGATTCTGGTGGGGGGTATACGCAGTTTAGCACTGGCATCCGAAATAGTGAATTCCGGTGATGCGGATATGATTTCGATGAGCCGTCCTTTTATCAGAGAACCCGGTATTTTAAAAAAATGGCAGGAGAATACCGGTGGTATTTCCGACTGTGTCTCCTGTAACCGGTGTTTCCCTTTCCGCGACCCTGAGGCAGGCGTTAGCTGCCGCAAAGAAAAACGGTAGAGGAGCAGAGATTGGGCGAGGCAACGATTGTCTTAATTCTAACCACTTCGTTTTTAGTCGGGCTGACCGGTGCGTTAATGCCCGGTCCGCTGCTGGCGCTAACGATAGGCGAATCGGTCCGCTATGGTTTCCGTGCCGGACCGCTGCTGGTACTGGGTCACGCTATTCTGGAACTGGCATTGGTATTAGCGCTGGTTTTCGGTTTAAGCCGGATTCTGGGTAACACGCTGGTGGTCGGCATTATCGGGGTTATCGGCGGACTGGCTTTAATTTATTTGGGATTTTCGACTGTGCGGCAGGGCCGGCGAAACGTTGAACTGCTGGCCGGTGCCGGCAAAACGGCTAACCGTACTCTGGTTCTTTCCGGCATCGTGGCCAGTGCGGTAAATCCTTACTGGTGGGCGTGGTGGGCCATCATCGGGACGACTTATCTGTTATGGGCGTTACCGCTGGGTGCCGGCGGGGTGGCGGCGTTTTTCGGCGGTCATATTTCAGCCGACATCATCTGGTATACATTCATAGGTCTGATAATCGCGAAGGGGAGACAATATCTCAGCAATAAGGTTTACCGCTGGTTTTTAATTGTCTGCGGTATCGCATTAATCGGCCTGGGAATTTATTTTATTGTTTCGGTATTCTGGCAGGGAAGCGGCTTATACCAGTTGATTAATCAGTCTTAAAATCCACTTTCAAAGCATGGGTAGAGCAGGAGATGCACGGGTCGTAAGCCCGGACGAGCATTTCCAGCGTTAACCTGATTTTATCTTCCGGTTCTTTTATTATCTGCGGGACCAGAGCCTCCATGTCTTTCTGAATATTATTATGGTTCTGGTTGGTCGGTATGATACAGTTAGCTCTTTGGATTATACCCATATCGTTATAAGTATAATCGTGGAACAAAATGCCTCTCGGGGCTTCTACCGCGCTGATGCCCCGCCCCGCTTTAGCTTTAACATTAACCGGTTCCTCTTTAATGCCATTTGCCAGCAGGGTATCGATGATGCCGATAGCTTCTTCGGCGGCATGCACACACTCAACTACCTGGGCTATCGTATTAAAGAACGGATTGTAGCAGGGGGCTGTCAAACCTAAGTCTTTCGCGGCTTTTTGGGCCGATGGTAATAATTGTTTATGGTTCAGGTTAAAGCGTGCCAGTGCCCCGACCATATAAGAATCGCGTTTATTTTTAGTGTATTTTGCGGTCGAATGGGGTACGCAAAACTCATTGGTTATGTTCAAGTAATTACTCAGCGGAGAAAGTCCGGCGTCGGAAGAAGCAATCTGTCCGCCGATTAAAGCGTATTCCTGCGGGTTTTGCAGGGCAATATACTCGGTTTCTCTTTCAAATTCAGGCAGCTTCAGGGTTTTAAATAACGCGACGGTGGCTTCCAGGTCGGGGAGAGCATCCATCAGTTTCTGGTGGACAGTCTGTAAGGCTTCCGGGTCGGGCAGTCGGGCAAATCCGCCTACGGTTAAAGATACCGGATGGGTCTTTCTGCCGGCGATTATTTCAGCGAGATTATAAGCCAGGTTTTTTAACTTGATCGCCCGGACGACAACCTCTTTATGTGTTTCTACCAGCGGAAAAACACTGCCGACGCCGAGGCAGTCAGGCGCTACCAGGAAATACGCATGCAATATGTGGCTTTCCAAAAATTCCGCATCGTAAAGAAGCCGGCGCAATAAAACGGTCTGTTCGGAAGGTTTAATCCCGAAGGCGGCTTCGGTAGCCTGTATAGAAGCCGTGGAATGGGCGATAGAACAAATGCCGCAGATACGGGAGGCAATCATCGAAACGTCAGAATAATGGCGGCCTCTCAGCATGGCCTCGAACAAACGGGGAGATTCGATGACTTCCCATCTCAGGTCTTCGATTTTACCGTCTTTCGCATTTAATATGATATTACCGTGCCCCTCGACACGGGTCAGGTAGTGTACGTTGATATTAACCTGTGTCATTTCCCGGTTACCTCCGTGTAAGTGTTAAAAATCTTGAATTTTTCGATGACCTGTTCTACGGTTAACCCGTATTTTGATAATATCGCCTTTTCCGATGCCGTATTAGGTTCGTCTACCAGGCCGCGGCATCCCCAGCAAAAACGTCCGGCGTTGACGCATATCGCGCCGCAGCCTGCCCGGGTTACTGGTCCGAGACAGGTCATGCCTCTCTCAAAAACACAGATATTGCCGGCCATTTTACATTCTACACAGACCGGATGATTGGGGATTTCCGGGTTTTTCCCTAACAGGAGAGCTTTAACCACTTTAAGGAATTCAGCCGGTTGCGGCGGACAGCCTCTTATGTAGTAATCGACTGGTACGATAGCGTTGATAGGCTGAGCCGGGATAGTAT
Organism: uncultured Dehalococcoidales bacterium; assembly: GCA_964547925.1. Lineage (GTDB taxonomy): Bacteria > Chloroflexota > Dehalococcoidia > Dehalococcoidales > JAFGLR01 > JAFGLR01. The sequence continues at coordinate 6,293 of CAZJQF010000021.1, read as the reverse complement.
CGTAGTATTTGGCATCCCTGCCGTAGACGATTTTTAGAGCCTCTTCCATCGGCAGGTGGTTTTTCAAACAGTTTATGCCGCCGATACACGCACAGGCTCCCAGGGCGACCACTATTTTTGCGTTTTTCCGGATTTGCTGTAACCGGATAACATCCGATGCACGTGTGATACTGCCTTCGACAAAGGCGATATCGTAATTATCACTGCGTTCCGTCATAACTTCACGGAAATTAACAATATCGACTGCGGCAAGTAAACCGACTACCTCTTCGGGAGTGAGATTGAGGACGTCTAACTGACAGCCTTCACAGCCGGTAAAATCAAAAAAGGCAACTTTCGGTTTCATTTATATCGCCTCCCTCAGGTTCCTCAGTTGAGCGTAGCTGAAGACCGGGCCTTCCTGGCAGACGTAAAGGTTATTAATCTGGCAATGGCCGCATTTACCGACGCCGCATTTCATCCGCCGTTCCAGCGACATGATGACATTATCATCGGGTAGATTTTTCCTTTTCAATTCGATAAGTACAAACCGGTACATTACCGGCGGGCCGACAATTACAGCCATCGTCTTTTTCAAATCTATCTGTAACCTGGGGATGAGAGTGGTTATAACTCCGACATTGCCCTTCCAGTTTTCATCACCGCGGTCTACCGATTCCATAAACTCGATATCTTTGATGTTACTCCAGCTGGCGAGTTCATCCGTGAAGATGCGTTCGGCCGGGGAGCGGGCACCGAAAAGAATAGTGACTTTTCCGAATAATTTACGTTCATCGATAACATATTCGATTAAGGAACGAAGCGGGAACAATCCGATACCGCCGGCAATCAGGATGATATCGTTACCCCGGAGTTTTTCCAGAGGGAAGCCGTTGCCGAACGGGCCGCGTATACCGATTTTAGCCCCCGGAGAGAGTTCGTGCAGAGCGTGAGTCAGGTTGCCCGTATCGCGGACCGCTAACTGGAAAGTATTGCCCCGGGTCGGGGAGGAAGAGATGGAAAGAGGGGCTTCCCCGATCGCCGGTATCATTACTTCAACGAACTGTCCCGGGCGGTGCCCGAGTTTTTTCCCTTCCGGCAGTCTGATATCGAAGACCTTTTCCCGCGGGGTAAGCGTTGTAACCTTAACGATTTCCGCGAATTGGGGTTGGTAGAGCTCAGCGATAGCTTTCACTTCCGGGATAGCCTGCTTCCGGGCTACGGCGGATTCGGCGAGGATATTGAAGGCTTCCAACGGGCTGGCAATCTCCGCCAGGCAGGCCGAAGAGCACCGCCCGCAGCCGACACATCCCATTCTGCCGTACCTTTCGATGACGTATTTACCTTTACGGAAGATACGGTGCCGGAGCCGGCTGGCTTTATCATGGCGGAAATTCTCACCGCTGGCGATCTTCGCAAAATCCACCAGCATACAGCCGTCCCACGAACGGACGCGCTGCCCTGATTTTAAAGATAGGTCGACTTCATCCTGCACATCGAAACAAAAGCAAGTCGGGCATACCATCACGCAGGAACCGCAGCTCAAACAGGTTTCGCTGCGGGTTTCCCAGAACGGGTCGTCATAACTGTCTTCGAGAAGTTTCGGCAGCTTCTCACGCGGTAAATTCAGAAAATGGCCGTTTATCAATGACGGCTCCGCCCATGCTTTCTCCCGGAGTTGCTGCTGGAGTATAATCTCCGTGTCTTTAGCCCCGGCCGCCCTGGTATATTTTTCCAATAAACCGATGCCGCGTTCCGTGCCGGGTACGGCGATGAAGCTTTTACCGATATCGGTGATAAATAAATCGAAACCCCCGTCAGCGATATTCGTGCCCATACTCGGGGAGAAACAGTGTTGGGACGGATGTAAACAATCGAAGCCGATAATAATCGTATTATTGCGGCGGGCAATGTAATTGGGGTCGGGGTTGGTGGCGATAAATACCTGGTCGAGTAATTCTATCGCGTGTAGGTCATACGGATGTACCCCGATAATTGCCCGCGGGGTTTCCTCATAGACAGCTTTAGTACTCGTCTTTTCGCCGATATTATATTTCAGTAAAGCTTCCCTTTCCGGGAATAAATAACGGGTTGGCGGCATTACGGTAACATCGTAATCGAAAACCAGCTCCTCGAAACGGTGAATCCGGTCGTAAACAAATTTACCCTGCCGGGATTTTACGCCGACCACCTCCATTTCTTTAAGCAGCGCGTCGATAACACTGCGGAGTTCGCTTTTATCGAGTGAATACGATTGCTTTAAGCGGACGGTCTCGATAGCAGCAAGCCTCCGGGCGGAGACGCTGGAAAGAATGGTATCGCTGTTGGTGCCTTCAACCGTTGCTTTTATCAGCTTGCCGACATCTGCAGGCGAAAACGGTTTCACAAAATACGCGATTACTCCGATTTGGCGGGCTATAGCGGCCGTTTCGGATGAAGGGTAGGCGGTCATAGTGAAAGACTTGATATTTTTATATTTTATTTTGGCTTCACGGAGGATATTGAACCCGTTATCATCGTCCAGCCGGATATTCGTCAGAATAGCGGCGAATTCCTGAGCGTTCAGGATATCGCGGGCTTCGCCGGCTGTTTCGGCAGTGGTTACCTCAAATCCGGAGTAAATAAGCCAGTCACGGATCGATTCCCGGTTTACAACATCGTTATCGATAATCAGAATAGATTTATTCACTAAAATACCTCCCCGGAGATGATAAATCTGAGAGGGAACGAATAGAGATACTATATAATAAAACTTATCTTAAAAGATACATAATAGTCAATAAAATCCCGGATTAAATTAAGGAATAATGGTAAATTTCTGCATTTAAGTTTACGATACTTCAATGACTCCCGGATGTCCGCCGACCACCACCCCGACGATGGCCGCATCCGAAATACCGGCGTCTTTGATGGCGTTCAGCAGTTTAATGGCTTTACGGGGGCTGACACTCATCAACAATCCGCCGGAAGTCTGCGGGTCGAATAAGATATCCCGAATTTCTTCTTTTATCGTTTTATTAAACTTAACTGATTTAACATAATACTCACGGTTACGATGCAGACCGCCGGGCATAAGACCCTGTTCGGCGTAGTCGATGGCTTCAGGGAAAACCGGCAGTGAATTGCCCGAAATACGGAAGCTAACACCGCTGTTTTTCGCCATTTGAACGGCATGCCCGATAAACCCAAAGCCGGTAATATCCGTGCAGGCATGAACGCCGATTTCCTGCATCAATTCGGAGGCGGTCTTGTTCAGTTGTGCCATGGAGTTGCCGACCTTATTGATTAATGCCTGTTGCACCACGCCGGCTTTAATGGCTGTGCTGATAATGCCGGTGCCCAGCAGTTTGGTCAGGATTAATTTATCCCCGGCCCTCGCCCCGCCGTTAGTTATAAGCTTTTTCGGATTGATGGTTCCGGTAACGGAGAGACCGTATTTAAGCTCCGGGTCATCGATGCTGTGGCCGCCAATCAGCACGACGCCGGCCTCCTGCATTTTATCGATGCCGCCGCGCAGAATCCGGTTTAATATGCTGATATCCATTTTTTTAGAGGGGAAGCCGACCAGATTCATTGCGGTAATCGGAGTGCCGCCCATTGTATAAACGTCGCTGAGGGAATTTGCGGCGGCTATCTGACCGAACATATACGGGTCGTCCACGATGGGTGTAAAGAAGTCGACGGTCTGGACAATCGCCAGATCGCTCCTCAGTTTATAAACCCCGGCGTTATCCAGACTTTCCATACCCCGGATAACGTTAGGGTTATTTAGTTGCGGTAAGCCGCACAGTGCTTTGTCGAGGTCGCCCGGACCTAACTTAGCAGCTCAACCCGCCCCGGAAACCGTCTCAGTGAGACGGATTGCCTTCTCCGGCATCATTGCCTCCCATTTTCAGCTTATTCGTATTATACTATAACGACATACTTTAAGATAACTGCCGAATGTAGTAAAATGCGAACAAATGGAAAATGAATTTCGCAAATTGCCCAGTATAGATAAGATACTCTCCGACAAGCGTATTTTACCGTTCGAAGAGAGTTATCCGCACGAACTGGTATTAAGCGTTCTCCGCCAGATATTCGAAGATACCAAAGTAAAAATCAGCGCCGGCAGTCCGGCGCCTTCTTATGACGAAATTGTGGAAGCGGCTATAGCAAGTATGAACGTGTTGGGTACTCCCAGTTTATGCCCGGTTATCAATGCTACGGGAGTTATTCTACATACGAATATTGGGCGGTCTCCCATAAGCCGGGAAGCGATTACCGCTATGAACGAGGTTTCTAAAGGATATTCGAATCTGGAGTTCGATTTAGAAAGCGGCGAACGCGGTTCGCGGCAGGTGCATATCGAGTCGATTTTAACGCACCTGACCGGGGCGGAAGCGGCGTTAGTCGTAAATAATAATGCTGCCGCAGTGTTACTGGGCTTATCGGCTCTGGCAAAGCGCAAAGAAGTCATTGTTTCCCGGGGGCAGGCGGTGGAAATTGGGGGCGGTTTCCGTATTCCCGATGTGATGCGGCAAAGCGGGGCGAAACTGGTCGAGGTAGGCACCACCAATTGCACTTATATTAAAGATTTTGAGCAGGCGATTACACCGCAAACAGTCGGTTTATTACGCGTCCATTCCAGTAATTTCAGGGTAGTCGGCTTTACGGCCGGAGTGGATATTCAGGAAATGACCCTGCTGGCAGCGAAACACAATTTAATAACGCTTGATGATTTAGGCAGCGGCTGTTTTCCGGATACGGCACCTTATGGACTGGCTCCGGAACCGACCGTTCAGGATAGCATTAATTCAGGGGCTAATCTGGTTTTCTTTTCCGGGGACAAGCTGGTGGGCGGACCGCAGGCCGGTATCATCATCGGCGATAAAGAGCTGATCGAGAAACTGAAAAAGCATCCGCTGGCGAGAGCGATGCGCATCGATAAAGTCAGGCTGGCCGGACTGGCCGCTACCTTAATGCACTATTTAAAAGGCGAGGCTCCGCAAAAAATCCCTGTCTGGCGGATGATAGCGACGCCGTTAGCGGAATTAGAACAAAGGGCAAGTCTCTGGGCGGAGGCTCTCGGCAGCAAAGCCAGAATCATCGATGGGGAGAGCATGGTTGGCGGAGGGTCTTTGCCGGGCGGTACGCTGCCGACGAAGCTGGTGGCTATCGGAGAGCCGGGCAAGAAGAAAAATCCTGTAGTCCAGCAGATGGCAGCCAAACTCCGTCAGGCGGAGACGCCGGTTATCGGGCGTATCAGCGACAATATGTTATTACTCGACCCGCGTTCCGTATTGCCGGAAGAAGACGGGATAGTACTAAAGGCTCTTGAGAAAATAACGGTTTAAAATCAATAGAAAAGCATTCAAGCAGTCTTATTGTTGCAGCGTTATGCTAACCCCAATAAATATTTTAAACGGTTTTCGACCATACTTATGACATCGGAATTTACAGAGCCCAGCTTTTTCACGAGTCTTCTTTTCGACACCGACCTGACATCTTCCGTCCTGATGTAGCTTTCCGTTTTCAAAAAACCAGCGGAGAAGCCGATATGAGTCGGCAGGTTCCTGAATTTACTCGTAATCGGAACAATAATAACCATATCAGCAGGACTATGGTTGAATAAATTGTCGGAAATGATGAGAGCCGGTCTGGTGCCTGCCTGTTCGTGTCCGATTACGGGATTCAAATCGATAAGCCAGATTTCGCCGCGATTTACTTCCATTTAGTCGTCTATCCCGTCCAATAAAGTGTTATCCCAGGCTTCGGTCTCTTTTTGTTCTTCTTTTTTTGCTTTGGGGTTATTTTTCAGTACCGCATAAGCCGTATTCAAATTATCAAAAAAGGCCTTCTTTTTATAATCTTTAAGAGCCTCATCCAGAATATCCTGCATTGTCATTTTTTTCTCTTTAGCGATTAATTTCATCGTATTGTAAGAATCTTTCTTTACTCTGATTGTGGTTGTGTTATCCATAGTTTACTCCTGAGTGTATAAAAATATCTACAAATTAATATACACCGTAGGAATTATGCTGTCAATATTAACTTCGTAACGTTGTATTTAGATAAGTTTAATTCTAAAATGGGTGTATGTTTGTCATGAGCACTGCCGGTCATATCGACCACGGCAAATCGGTTTTAGTTCAGGCGTTAACGGGTATCGACCCCGACCGTCTCCGCGAGGAGAAGGAACGGGGGATGACGATAGACCTCGGTTTTGCCTGGTTGAAGCTGCCGCACGGGCAGGAGGTCGGTATCGTCGATGTACCCGGCCATGAAAGATTCATCGGTAATATGCTGGCGGGTGTCGGCGGGGTGGACTTGGT
>CAZJQF010000020.1:12978-24321 GCA_964547925.1 uncultured Dehalococcoidales bacterium | reverse complement strand
TCAAACGGTCCTTTGCCTCTTCCAACTCACACACTTCCTCTATCGCAGAGCCAAGAAGCTTTATCTTTAATTTGGGTAACCGAGACATTAGGTTTCCCCTCTCAGTTTCCTGGCAGCTTCCTGAATAGCTTTGATATGGGCGGGATAGGTGCCGCAGCGGCATATGTTTCCGCTCAGAGCTTCTTTAATTTCATCTTCGGTAGGATTGTTGTTATGGTCCAAAAGAGCCTTGGCTGTAACGACGAAACCCGGCGTGCAGTAGCCGCACTGTGCTGCCCAATTCATGATATAGGCCTCAATTAAAGGATGTTTGGCATCGGCTATCCCTTCAACGGTCTCGATAACAGCACCGTTACACTCCGCCGCCAGTACCATGCAGGATAGAACCGGCCGACCGTTCATCAGAACGGTGCAGGAGCCGCAGGCTCCATACCCGCCGCACATATCCTTGATGGATGTAAGCCCTAATTTTTGACGCAGAACGTCCCGCAGCGGCCAGTGTTGTTCGACCTGAATTTCATAAAACCTTCCGTTCACCTTGAGTTTCACAACCGGAGAACCGGCTGCCGGTTGGTTGGGCAAGGGAACCGAGGGGGATAATTCTATATCCGGCGCTCCGTTTTCACTGCGGGGAACCGCCGCGGCGGTAATCCGGGACATTAAGGTTTTCCCAAAATCTTCTTTACCCTCTGTAATTTCTTTAGCCATAATTCGTCCTTCCCAGTATATTGGTCGTTAAAACCTGTGATAGATCATTTCAGGCGATAAACATCAAAGAGGCCGGCTTGAAAACTAGGCCTCTTATAATTCTTTAAACATCAGGAAAATGATAAAAAACGGCGGAAACCTTCATAATTGTTTAAATGATAATCCAACATTGAACAATAGTCAATATATCCTTCTGTCCTATTTATATTGATTTTTTGGGACTATGCTAGATTTACAGCAAAGACAAGATTAAGGGAGAAATCCTATACTAAGTAAGATTAAAAAGGAGGGTAATGAATAACCGACTGAAATGAATATATTAATTTTGACTATTCCTATGCTTTCCCCAGTGCTTTAAGAACTCTATCAGGAGTAACAGGGGTATCCTCAATCCACTTGCCGATGGCGTTATACACAGCGGGGACGAGGAATGCCGCAGCGGTTACGGCCTTGCCCGCTTCGCTGCATCCATAGAGTCCATAAGAACTAAATCCGAGGTGTGTTTCAATGATGGGACACTCGATAGGCAATCCTACGTCGAGTATTGTCAGAACGGGATAGCCTAACAGGTTGTCATTAAGCTTTACTCCGGTCTGTGGGTCGTAATATATCGCTTCGGTGCCTGATACACCCAGGCCTTCATAAGCCCCTCCATATAGCTGCTGGTCGTTTACATCGGGGTTAATCGATTGGCCGACATCATAAGGATGAACCAGCTTTATTACCTCGACCTGCCCGGTTTCGGTATCAACCTCAACTTCCACAAAGCAACACTGTCTTGCCATTTTAAACATATTTTTTACCGGGGGAGGAGTAAGCCGGGGAGTCATTACAAAGAAAGGCCCTCCCTGACTTACAAATCCGTCCCGATATGAAGCGGTAACTTTACTTACAGGTAGAGTGTTCCCTGCATTTGTTTTTTCGAAAATAATACCGTCCTTAATATCAAGCTCTTCAATCATTTTACCTTTGAAAGGAGAAGGCGTTATCCGAGGCGGCAGCAACATAATATCATGAGTCTGCTCCACAATAGGTTTTAGGGCATACTCCAAGAGAAGCTCCTTCATTTTTCTCGCCGTTAATATTAAAGCAAAAGAGTTAATACTGCTCCCGGCTGAACCGCCCGGCGGAAAGGCATCGAAACAGAAAAATTCTTTAAATTCAATATTGACGTCTTCATAGCGTAGTCCGATTTCATCAGCTACAATCTGGCAATAAGTAGTCAGGGCAGATTGGCCGCCGTCGCACCGATGGTAAAAGATAGTTGCCTTTCCGTCTTTAGCTACGAAGATACCCGGATTACTACCGGGAGGGCCCGGTTCTATACTTGCCGGGACCTGGTGGCCGCCGGTAGAATAATGATTCTCCTTAGTAGAATCAGTGCCCGAATTTTGAACATCCAGAATGGAAAAACCGGTAGCCCAGGAACTGACCGCATAAAAACCAACGCCATGCATTTTACCGTTAGGAAGTCTCCGTGTACCCGGCAGATGCCACTTCTCGTCCCAACCGAAGGCAGTTTTACCGGCCTCTATTACTTCCCTTAGACTGTCTCTCACAGGCATCCCGTGATATTTCTTAACGTTCTCATCCAGCCATGCCATGTCGTGACCTTCACAACCATCGTTCAGAAGTTGGACTTTTATCGGGTCCATTCCCAGATGAGCGGCAACTTTGTTAATTATCAAATTAACGAAAGTACAGTTCGCCGCACCGTCCTTCCAGCATAGCTCGTGTGCTCTACTCCAATACGAGTGTATTTCATGTACGTATATATTGGGAGTCTTGAGACTATCTACAAATTTTTCAGTTATGGGAACACCGGATTTTTGGAAAGTATCGATTCGTATCGCAACAATTGTTCCATCGTTATTAAACCCTACTTTATAATGGGCAGTCCCGACCTCGAAACTTATGCCCTCCCATGAAAGAGAATAATCGTCCACAAGTTTTACCGGTCTCTGGGTCTTTTTAGCGGCTATTGCGGCATACCGGCATAAATGAGCATTGAGAGCTAAAGTATTTCCCCCGAACATACCACCGTTATAGGGAGAATGCAGCTTTAGTTTAGCTCTGGTTTTGTCGTCTTTGAATACAGGTGATACCATGATATCCATATCCGAACCGCACGAGCTTCCCCCGTGATACCAGAATTCCACCTCCTCTCCTTTCCACTGGGCAACCATACAACCCGGCTCTACCCCGGCCCATATGTCATCGTCTTTTTTGTTTTCGCAAAATTCAATTACATGGTCGGAAGACGCAAAACCCTTTTCAACATCGCCCCGGTTAAGGACTACTATATCTTTCCATACGTTATTTTTTGGATTTAATTCCGGGTGCATTAAAGGAGAGCTTGGTTTGGCAGCCTCTTCGGGATCAAGAATGATAGGTAACTGCTCCCATTCAATGCCTTCGCCAATTAATTTCAAAGCCCGGTCGCAAACTTCCTCACTTTCGGCGATGACCATCGCTCCTACTCTTACTCCATAGCTATCTGCAGTGTCAGGAAGAATCGAGTCTCTCCACCACATCCAGATAGCACCTACACTTCCCTTACACGGTTCGCCAAGATCGATATCCGAATCGTCATACCTGATAACCGCCCAGACACCCGGTAGTGCTTCGGCTTTGCTGCTATCCATCCTTTTGATTTTAGCGTGGGCATAAGGGGAACGATAAACCTTCGCATATAACATACCCGGAAGAAATACGTCATTAGTATATACAGCTCTTCCGGTTACTTTTTCTTCAGCTTCCTTCGGACGTAAGCCGCGTTTACCAATATAACCACCCTCCGGCGGCCTCCATAACCAGGGTCTGTTTTCAGATATTTTCCCCGCCATCTTATTTCCCTTTCCTTAGTTTCTTAGCTGCTTCCAATATGGCCTTGATATGTGCGGGGTAACTCCCGCAACGGCATATATTTCCACCCGGTGCTTCTTTAATATTCCGTCTTACTGTATATATTACCCTAATATATTTAGAAGAGAAAACTAACAGGTATAAATAGTAAATGGCACAATAGGAGTTGTATCTCCGGAAATTTTATTCGAAATACAGGAACCAACTTGACTGGACGTAGTAAATCTCATGGATAATATATATAATTACTCACATGGCGAGGCTCGATTAATGATTGGCCGCAAATTAATAGACAGATATTCCCGGCAGACAATATATCCGAATATCGGTGACGAAGGGCAGGCTCGTCTGTTGAAAAGCCGGGCTGTAATCATCGGCTGCGGTGCACTTGGCGGCACTATCGCTAACTTGCTGGTTAGAGCGGGTATCGGCAATATTAAGATTATCGACCGGGATTTCATCGAGTATCATAACTTACAAAGGCAGGTATTATTTACCGAAGCCGATATTAAAGGCGGTTTACCTAAAGCAATTGCTGCGGAACGTTATTTACGGAAGGTAAACTCGACCATCGATATTAAGGGCATCGTCGCCGAAGTGAATTCTGCCAATATTGAATCATTATGCAACGGTACCGATATTATTTTAGACGGGTCGGATAACTTCGAAACTCGACTCCTGATAAATGACTTCGCCCTGAAAAATAAAATTCCCTGGGTCTACGGCGGAATTGTCGGAGCTCATGGGATGACGATGAATATTATGCCGGGCGAAACACCCTGCTTTAGATGTATCCACACTGTTACGGCTTCTATGGAAAAACCCCTTACTTGTGAGTCAGCCGGAGTTATTAACTCCGTCCCTGCTATCATTGGTTCGCTGCAAGCTGCCGAGGCAATTAAAATATTACTGGGTGCCCCCGAAATTAACCGTGACCTGATTGTTATCGATGTCTGGACCGGTAACTTCGACCGGATTAAATCACATAGACTGACAGACTGTCCGGCTTGCAATGGCAAATATGAATATTTAAACCAGCAACTCGGTTTGTAAATAACCGCTCTTTGCGGGCAGAGTCGCTCGATACAGATAGTAAACACTACATAATATCACAAATGCGGTCGCATAACGCTTTCAGCTGCGCAAACAGCTTCATGAACTGAATTAATATTCCCGGGGAAAATAACTCGAGTAACTTAAGTTACATAATCTATTCCATAAGTATATTTCCTAAAATAAACCTCATAAATTTTTCAAACCCTATTGTATTTTCTCTTAATTAGTGATAGTATAGCTTACCGAAAATACCTATACATTAGTATATTTGTATATTTATACATTAAAAAGGAGACCATGGAACAGAGAGATATACATATTAAGATTCCTAAAGAAATGTACACTAAATTGAAAGTAAAGTGTGCTTACGAAGACATTTCCATGCAGGATTATATTGCCAGATTAGTCAACGATGATATGGAAGGGAAAGCGGGCAGAAAACGTTCGGTATTAATTGTCGATGACGAAAAAATAATGCGTGATTCCCTGAAAGACTGGCTGAAGGACGGTTATAAAGTAACCGTCGCTGAGTCCGGCGAGGATGCTTTAGATCTGATAAAAAAACAAAATTTTGATGTAATGGTTATAGATGTGAAGCTCACCGGGAAAAGCGGGCTGCAAGTATTAAAAGAAGTTAAAGAATTAAAACCACATATTAAATCTATTATTATCACTGCTTACCCCTCCATAGACCTGGCGGTCGAGGCAATGAAAGCCGGGGCTACCGACTATTTGGTCAAACCTTTCTCTCTAGACCAGCTTGAAAAACTTATGTAAGCGCCTGATTTGGCGATAATTAATTTAATAAGTATTTCTTAAACTGATTCGGGAGGGAATAGATGGAGCAGAGAATCGGCGTATATGTATGCCACTGCGGGACCAATATCGGTGGTGTTGTGGACGTACCTAAAGTAGTCGAGTATGCCAGAGGCCTTGATTCAGTAGTTGCCGCCCGCGAGTACAAGTTCATGTGCTCTGACCAGGGACAGGGGATGATAAAAGATGATATTAAAAATCTTGGCGTCAACCGTGTCGTAGTAGCCTCTTGCTCGCCCCAAATGCATGAACCTACTTTCCGCCGTGCCGTAAAAGATGCCGGATTAAACCCATATCTATTCGAGATGGCCAATATCCGGGAGCACGCTTCCTGGGTTACCCTGAACCACGATGAAGCAACTGAAAAAGCCAAGGCTCTGATAAGTGCCGCTATAAGGCGCGTGTATTTTCAGGAGCCGCTGGAAACGAAAGAGGTCCCGGTTAATCCGAATACACTGGTTATCGGTGGTGGGGTTGCCGGTATCCAGGCCGCGCTGGAGATTGCCGATTCGGAACACCAGGTATATTTAGTTGAAAAAGAGCCCAGCATTGGGGGGCATATGATTCAACTCGATAAAACTTTTCCAACATTGGACTGTTCCGCCTGTATTCTTACCCCTAAGATGTCGCTAATCGGTTCCCATCCCTTTATTAAACTAATGACCTATAGCGAAGTAGCCCAAGTTTCAGGTTATATCGGTAATTTTAAAGTAAAAATACGCCGGAAACCAAGATATATCGACCTGCAGGAATGCAACGGCTGTTCGGATTGCGAGAAGGTGTGCCCGGTATCGGTCCCCTCAGAATACAATATGAAAATGAATATGAGGAAAGCGGCTTACCGACCGTTCCCCCAGGCTGTTCCGGGGGCTTACGTAATAGAGAAATTAGGGAAATCACCATGTTCGGCAACCTGTCCGGCAGGGGTTAATGCTCACGGATACATCGCACTCATTTCACAGGGGAAGTTTAAAGAAGCGATGGAAGTATTGCGGAGAACGATGCCTTTCGCCGGGGTTTGCGGTAGAGTCTGTACCCATCCCTGCGAAAGCGAATGCGAACGGGGTAAATACGATGAACCGGTTGCTATCAGGTCGTTAAAAAGGTTTATGGCCGATTACGAATTAAAAAACGGCAGAGAGAAAGCTAATCCGGTAGCGAAGACAAAGATGGATAAAGTTGCCATCATCGGTTCGGGCCCCGCCGGGCTTGTCTGTGCTTATGATTTGGTTAAAGAAGGCTATCCGGTTACCGTATTTGAAGCGGCCCCTGAAGCGGGCGGTATGTTGAGATATGGTATTCCGGCTTACCGTTTACCGAAAGACATTTTGGATAACGAAATTAACTATGTCAAAGAACTGGGTGTAGAGATAATAACAAATTCACCTTTAAAAGACGTTAATCTCCTCTTTGGACAGGGATTTAAAGCTGTATTTATAGCTACCGGTGCCTGTATTAGCCAGAAGATGAACATTCCCGGCGAAGATACTACAGGGGTGATTCATGCAATCGAATTCTTGAAGAGGGTTAATAGCGGTATAAAAGTTGATATTGGGAATAATGTTGCTATCGTCGGCGGCGGAAATGCGGCAGTTGATGCAGCCCGTACTGCTTTGCGGTTAGGGGCGAAAGCGGTTAACGTACTTTATCGGAGAACCCGGGCTGAAATGCCGGCAATACCCGGCGAATTAGACGAAATGATTCATGAGGGCGCCAAAATACTATTCCTGGCAACGCCTACTGAGTTAATTGCCGGTAACGGGAAACTGACACGGATTAAGTGTGCCAGGATGGAATTGGGTAAAGTAGATAGCTCCGGACGCCGCAGTCCGGTGCCGGTTCCGGGTTCGGAATTCGAACTTGACGTGGACACGGTTATTTTAGCTACCGGACAGACGGTGGATAAAGCATTCATACCGGCTGAAATTAATTTAACCGAAAACGGAACGATTGCTGCTGACCAAACTACTTTTGAGACTTCGGTTAAGGGTATTTTTGCGGGCGGCGATGTAGTTTCCGGACCGGCTACCGTTATCGAAGCGATCGCCGCAGGCAAAGAAGCGGCGGTTTCTATCGACAGGTATCTTCAGGGTAAAAACATTAAAGAAGGAAGACCGGCCGACCGGCAAAGGATAAAGGAAATTCCCAAAAAGAATCCGGTTAAAAAGCCAAGAACTCCGGTGCCTGCATTAGTCGCCTCCGAAAGAATCAAATCTTTTAAGGAGGTGGAATCGGGGTTCGATGAAAAAATGGCGGTTGAAGAAGCCGGCCGCTGCTTGAACTGTGCAGTCTGCTCCGAGTGTCTGGAGTGTGTCAAAGCCTGCGAACGCAAGGCAGTACATCATGAGATGAAAGAGGAGATTACCGAAATCGATGTAGGTAATATTATCCTGGCAACCGGTTATAAGGAATTCGACCCTTCGGTTATTTCGCAATACGGGTACGGCCGTTTGGACAATGTCATTACCAGTTTGGAGTTTGAGCGGATGGTCAACGCCACCGGTCCTACCGGAGGTGATATCGTATTAAAAAACGGCAAACATCCGCAATCCGTTGCCATTGTTCATTGTGTAGGCAGCAGGGATGTAAACTACCACGAATACTGCTCCAGAGTATGCTGCATGTACTCCTTAAAGTTTTCTCACCTGCTGCGGGAGCATTTACCTAAGGCTGAAATATACGAGTTCTATATCGATATCAGAAGCCCGGGAAAAGGTTTCGAGGAATTCTATAACAGGATTCTTAAAGAAGGAACTATCTTTTACCGCGGTCGCCCCGGAGAGATTACCGATGTTGCGGAAAACAATGACGAAGAGGGTAAACTAATCGTCAAGTTTGAAAACAGCTTAATCGGGGAAAGAGAGCGGTTACCGGTAGATATGGTCATTCTCAGCACCGCGCTGGAACCGCAAAAAGACGCTCTGGAAATTGCCCGGATGTTTAATATCAGTTGCGGTACCGGCGGCTTTTTCATCGAAAGGCATCCTAAACTAGACCCTGTAGCCACAATGACCGATGGCATATTCGTGGTCGGTTGCTGCCAGGGGCCTAAAGATATTCCGGACACGGTAGCCCAGGCGTCTGCAGCCGCTGCCAGAGTACTGGCTCTGATAAGTAAAGGCAGAGTGGAAACGGAAGCTACTACAGCCGTAATCGATGAAGAAAAATGCTCCGGCTGCCGTATCTGCAACGCCCTATGCCCCTATACCGCTATTTCTTTCATCGAAGATAAGAAAGTATCCCGGATTAACGAAGCCCTCTGTAAAGGTTGCGGTTCTTGTGTGTCAGCTTGTCCCAGCGTTGCTATCAAACACAAGCACTATACCACAGAAGAAATAATGGCTGAAATAGAAGGAATACTGGCGTAGTTTATGAGAAATAATAAACTACGTAAGGAGAGTGTTTTGATGCCGACAACAATAAGGGGAGCCAAGACATTCGTGGACGAAGTAGCCGCCGAGCCGGGGGGCGAGAAAATTAATGAATGTATTCAGTGTGGGGTTTGCAGCGGTTCCTGTACCACCGTTGAGTGGTGGCAGTATCCGCCGAGAAAAATCATAGCTATGATTCGTGCCGGTAAGAGAGAAGAAGTACTCTCGAGCAGCTCGGTATTTAATTGTGTCACCTGCTACCTGTGTACGGTAAGGTGTCCCAGAGGGATTAACCCGACACAACTTATACACGCAGTCGAGGCGATTGCCGAACGCGAGGGGTACAAACCAAAAACTCCAACATTAAGACTATTCCGGAGTTTGCGTGAAGCGATGCGGCGCGGCAGAGTGTGGGAATTAGGAATGGCATTACGGTTTTACCTTTCAACGAATATCTTTATCGGTATGAAAAATTTGCCTTTAGCTTGGTCTCTTGTTACCCGCGGCCTTATGCCGGTATTACCGCCCCGAAAAGTTAAGGGCGGCCGGGAAGTCGCGGCTATTATGAAAAGGGTGCAGGAAATGCAAAAAGCAGGAGGTAAGCAGTGAAGCGATATACTTATTACCCCGGCTGTGCGATGGAAACTACCGGAAAACCCATTCAAGCATCTATTGATGCCGTTGCTAAAGTATTGGATATCGAGCTTGTGGAATTACCCGATTGGACATGCTGCGGATGTCCCGGTGAATCAATTAATGAACTCGCCGCTGTGGCTATGGCCAGCCGTAATCTGATACTCGCGGAAAAGATAGGGCTTGATGTCGTAGTCCCCTGTAGTTGTTGCTACCGTAACTTGATGAGTGCTCACGTGGCATTTACTACTGACCCCAGGGTAAGAGACCAGGTTAAAAAGGCCTTAGCTGCCGCTGACCTCCGATATGAAGGAACGGCACGTATCCGTAATCTGGTAGATGTATTTATTAACGATATCGGTCTGGATGTTATCGCCTCGAAAGTCCGTGCTCCTCTTAAGGGCCTTAAAGTTGCCAGTTATTACGGGTGTCACCAGTCAAGACCGTTCGGACCGGATGATTTTGAATTTCCCGTCTGGCAGGACCAGATAGCCGAGAGTCTGGGGGCAGAATCCATCTTTTTCCCGCTTAAAGCCCAATGCTGCGGCGGGGCCCAGCTGTTCAGTCAGAAGGAAATGGTTTATAAATTACTTTTTAAAATCCTTGATGATGTACAGCGGAACGGCGGTGAATGTCTCTCAACAACACTCTGTCCGCTGTGTTTTACCAATTTAGACGCCAACCAGGGACGTATTAAAAGCCGGAATGGAGCTAATTTCAAGATGCCCGTGGTTGCTTTAACGCAGCTAATGGGAATTGCTTTCGGACTGAAACCGGTTGAATTAGGATTGGATAAAAATATATCTCCGGCACGAAAAGCCATGGAACCCTACGTGCATATACGGGTTCAGGAGGTAAAGCCATGAGTTGGGAACCGAAAATCGTTGGCTTTCTCTGTAACTGGTGTTCCTACCGCGGTGCCGATTTAGCAGGGACGGCCAGGTTGAAATTCGCGCCGAATGTCAAAATAATCAGAGTCCCCTGCAGTACACGGGTGGAACCTGACTTTGTATTGAAGGCTTTTCAATCCGGAGCTGATGGTGTCCTTATCTTAGGCTGTCATCCGGGTGATTGCCATTATATTGAGGGAAATTATAAAACCATGCGCCGAGTTCCGTTACTTAAAAAGATGTTAGCCCAGTTTGGCATCGAAGAAGGCAGGGTTCGTTTGGATTGGGTTTCCGCATCGGAAGGTGAGAAATACGCCAAAATTGTTAACCGGATGACCGAAGAAGTCAGAGCTCTTGGACCTTTCGCAACGAATAACACGGAGGGTAATCATGGCAAAGATTAAATTAGCTCTTTATTGGGCTTCCAGTTGCGGCGGCTGTGAAATTGCCCAGCTCCAGATTGGGGAAAAACTTTTAAAACTAATCGAAGTGGCAGATATAGTATTTTGGCCGGTGGCTATAGATACTAAATATAAAGACGTTGAAGCGATGCCGGAAAAAAGTATCGACGTCTGTTTATTTAATGGTGCTATAAGGACTTCCGAACAGGAACATATGGCCAAAATGCTGCGGGAAAAGTCTAAGGTGATGATATCTTACGGAGCCTGTGCCCAAAACGGCGGCATTCCCGGATTAGGTAATTTATATAACCGGAAAATGATTTTTGAGCGGGTATATTTGGAGACACAATCGACAGATAACGAAGCAAAAACGATACCTCAAACAAGCTATAAGGTTCCCGAAGGAACTCTTACTCTCCCTGAATTTTATAATACAGTGAAAACTCTTCCGCAGACTGTGGAAGTTGATTATATTATTCCCGGCTGCCCGCCGGAGGCAAAAACAACATGGCTGGCTCTGGAAGCATTGATGCAAAACAAGCTGCCGCCTAAGGGAACCGTGATTACCGATAATGCAAAAGCTGTCTGCGATGATTGCCCCCG
>CAZJQF010000020.1:0-12878 GCA_964547925.1 uncultured Dehalococcoidales bacterium | reverse complement strand
AATCAAATGAGAAAGATAAGTATTGACCCGATAACTCGTCTGGAAGGCCATGGTAAAATAGAAATTTTCCTTAATGACAATGGAGAAGTAGCCAACGCTTATTTCCAGGTACCGGAATTAAGGGGCTTTGAAAAGTTTACCGAGGGACGTTTGGCTGAAGACATGCCCCAAATTACCCAGAGAATTTGCGGAGTCTGTCCGGAGGCCCATCATCTGGCATCGACGAAGACTCTGGATGCTCTATTTCATGTTGACCCGCCGAGGCCGGCGAAAAAATTACGGGAACTTCTTTACAATGCTTTTTATGTCACTGACCATACGACTCATTTCTACATTTTAGGTGGTCCCGATTTTGTAATGGGGCCCGATGCCCCGGTAGCCGAACGTAATATTCTGGGAGTAATCGCAAAGGTCGGATTAGAACTTGGCGGAGCTGTAATAAAAACCAGAATGCGTAATCACCATATTATTGAAACAATCGGCGGACGCGGAGTTCACCCGGTCTTCGGTTTGCCCGGCGGTGTCAGTAAGGCACTTAAGGAAGATGAAAGAAAAGAAATCGAAGAGATTGCCCTTGAATCGGTAGAATTTGCCAGGTTATCACTTAAAGTATTCGACGATATCGTTTTAAAGAATAAATCCTACGTAGATATGATTGTCAGTGATGCATATACGCATAAAACCTATTATATGGGACTGGTAGATGCAAATAATAAGGTCAATTTCTATGACGGAATGGTTAGAGTTGTTGATCCCACCGGCAAAGAGTTTGCTAAATTCGCGCCGAAGGATTACCTCGAACATATTGCAGAGCACGTAGAGCCATGGTCTTATATGAAGTTTCCCTTCTTGAAAAAAGTGGGGTGGAAAGGATTTGTCGATGGTATCGATAGTGGTGTATTCCGCGTAGCTCCTTTGGCCAGATTGAACGCGGCGGATGGGATGGCGACGCCGCTGGCTCAGGAAAACTACGAAAAATTTTACGCAACACTGGGAGGAAAACCCGTGCATCATACTTTAGCTATGCACTGGGCGCGTCTCATTGAACTTCTTCAGGCTGCGGAAAGAATGGTGGAATTAGTTAAAGACCCGGAAATAACCGGTCCGGATATCAGAAATATTCCGTCAAGTAAGCCTGATGAAGGGATAGGGGTCCTGGAAGCTCCGCGCGGAACGCTTATTCACCATTATATTACGGATGAAAGAGGCGTTATTAAAAAGACGAATCTCATTGTGGCGACGGTCCATAACGCGGCTGCCGTGAACATGTCAGTCGATAAAGCGGCAAAATATGTTATCCAGCCGGGTAAAGAAATAACGGAGGGAATATTAAACCGGGTAGAAATGGCCTGGCGGCCGTATGACCTGTGTCTCGCCTGTGCGACCCATAGTCTTAGCGGAGCTTCGCCGGTACCTGTATATGTTTACAACTCCCGGGGTAATCTCTTGAAGAAACTCGGATAATGGCCGGAATCTGGCAGCATTTCCATTTTCTTGGCCGGGTACTTTATAAAAATAGAAATAACTTCCAGCTTCATATTAATAAATAAGCGTAATGCCGATAAGGTTAAAGCGGGAGAAATAAATAGGTCTTCCGTTAAATGCGTATTCAAGGAGGTGGCAAGATGAGTACAGATGAAAAGGGGAAAGTACTAATCCGGCCGATGACACGTAAAGATATTCATACCGTTTTGGCACTGGACAGAAAAATCGGTGAGGGAAGAAGTTCTTTAAGCTATACCGATATGGATAGCACCAATCCGGGAGGCCCTGCCGATTTAAGCTTGGTCGCCGAGATTGATGGTAAAGTTGTCGGGTTTATCCTGACTCACCTGACATACCTGATGATACCTTTTACAGAAGTATGCCTTTTACAGGGAATGATTATTGACCCGGCTTATCAAGGACGTGGTACCGGCAGCCAATTAATGGAAAAACTCTTCGATAATTGCCGGACCAGAAAAATTAATACCATAAGAGCACTGGTTCCGGAATTTAATGCGGAATTGCGTGAATTTGTCGAGTTTCACAAGTTCCACCGCAGTAATTTAATCAACTATGATAAGAATTTTGAAAGCGAATAACATTGTGATTACCGGCATCCGGCTTGTTGGAATATTAATAAGATACTGCCGGTAAAGATTTGGGAATAGGTCATTATTGCGGTGACGCTACCCCGTTAATATTGTGGTATATAATTAACTCGTCACAATAATAGAATTATTAATAATATGAACATTATGAGCAAAATTAAAAAAATCCCGGCGGCAATACCCCATTTCCACCTCTGGGTTGCGGTAATACTGTTTCTAACCGGTATTATCCTCCATTATCCGCAACAAGTCCTTTCCTGGGATTCTCCCTCTCTGTTTGCTTTTCTGGGTCTAAGCCGTCACGCTGCGGAGAGAATTTTCTTTCTATTGCCTGTCGGTTATACCGGTTATTTTCTTGGCACCAGAGCGGGATTAGTCAGTTTAGCTATAGCAGCGGCGATTATGCTGCCTCGTGTTTTCTTAGTTTCCGATTATTTTTCGGACGCTTTATTTGAAACTGTTGTCATAGTCTTCATCGGCGGGATGATAAACCTGTGGTTTTACAGCTATAGAATCGAAAAGAAAAAACAGCGCAGGATTTTATCAACTATTGAGATGACTCATGAAAACCTGCAATTCCAAATAATCGCCGATGAAATAGCCGGGAGACAGCCGGCGACATTTAGCTACAATCCCGCTGCAGTCTCCCCATCACAGGGAATAGACCAGGTTTTAGATAATGCGGTTAACAGCATTATCGGTCTATTACGAGTCGATGTCTCGTGGATATATTTATTAGACAGGAACAATTCTGATTTAACACTGGCAGCTCACCGCGGTAATTATGAAGACCTTATCAGGGTTGAGGCGGAGTCCGGTATGAATAAAAAAGTTATCAATACCGGGCAGCCGATGTTAGTTGAAGATCTTTCTAAAGAGACGAGAATTGTAGTTCCGCTTAGTGTGAAAGGGAAAACCATAGGAACGCTGGGAGTACAGTCTAGAAGCCGGCGGTATTTTGATAATGAGGAAGTCGAGTTATTAGCAGTTATCGGCAACCAAATCGCCATAGCGATAGAAAATACTCGCCTTTATGATGTGCAACGCCAGACGATGGATGAATTGTCCAAATCTGAAGGCAAGTACCGCCGTCTTATTGAGCTCGCCAGCGATGCTATCTGGGCTAACGATCTATCCGGTAAAGTAACAGTGGCAAATCCTGCGGCAGTAGAACTTATGGGTGATACGGTTGAAACTATGATAGGTTCCGATATCCGTAACTTTCTGGATAGTGAGGGTTTGGAAACGGCTCGGCACGTGCGGCGGGTATTGTTAGCCGGAGAGTCCCTCCAGCAGCCTTACGAGCAAAAGTTAGTCCGGAAAGATAAGTCGGAAATTATTTTAATGGTTTCCACAAGTCTGGTTAAACATGCGGATGAACCGCCTATTTTCGAACATATTGCCCGCGACGTTACAAAAGAAAAAGAGATGCAGGAACAATTGAAAAAAGCATATTATGAGCTATCCGTATCTCACCAGCAGTTAAAAGACAGTCAGCAGCAACTTATCCAGGCTGAGAAATTAACTTCGCTCGGGCAACTGGCAGCATCCATCGCTCATGAGGTTAATAATCCTCTTACCGGAGTCCTTATTTATACGCAGCTTATCGCTAAGAAAATACGGGACGGTAAAATTGATAACGATACCGCCCTCGACTATTTATCCAAGATGGAGTTTGAACTTAACCGCAGCACCAGGCTGATTAAAAATTTGCTTGATTTTGCCCGCCAGTCATCACCTAAGTTCCAACAGTCAAATATCAATATAATCATTAACCGGGCTTATGACCTTGCTTCTCATTCCGCCGAGTTACAGCATGTAGAGGTAATCAAAGACCTTATGCCTTCGTTACCTGATATAACAGTCGATGCAGATCAACTGCAACAGGTTTTTACTAATCTAATTTTAAATGCCATTCAAGCAATGCCGCAGGGCGGAATATTAACCCTTCACTCCTCGTTAGAAGAAAAACAGTTGAAGATTGAGGTTCGTGATACCGGTATGGGAATTAAACCTGAGAATATGAACAAACTGTTTACCCCTTTCTTTACCACGAAGTCTGAGGTAAAAGGCGTAGGGTTGGGTTTGGCTATAGCATACGGAATAATCCAGCGTCATAAAGGGAAGATAGAAGTGCAAAGTAAGGTGGGCAAAGGTACGACTTTTACTATCTTGCTGCCGTTACATTTTGAACCGGATTAAATACAATGTAGGCAAAATATGACCACGGTTTCCCGGATAGGTACGTTTATCAGGGGCTCAATATATAAAAATAATGAGGTGTTGAAATGAAAAAATGCAGTGTCTTAATTGTGGATGATGAAGCAATTGTCAGAGAGTCAATCAAAGACTGGTTACAGGATATCGGTTACGAGGCAACGACGGCGGAGAGTGGTGAAGAGGCATTGGAAATGATGAAAAAACAGGACTTCGCTGTCGTTATTCTCGATATAAGACTTCCGGGGAAAACCGGTCTTGAAGTCTTGAAAGAGATTAAAGGAGTGAAACCAGGCATTAAGTCTATTATCATCACTGCCTATCCTTCCGAAGAAAGCGCGAGCGAGGCTAGAAAATTGGGGGTTATCGACTATCTGATTAAACCTATTATCCCGGAGAATTTAGATAGTCTAATCTGTGACGCCGTAATAAAAATTGATAAGGCAGAGTAAATATTTAAGTAACAACTATCGTTTGGTAAATAATGTTTGTTCCAATAACAAATTAAATAGACAACGACAGAGGCAAGGGAAGCATTACAACCGAAAATGACTTTATCGACAGGTGGAATTCAGGAGTGAAATAAAATAGTCAGGAAATGAAAGTGGAAACAGTTCGTAAATAAAACGGGGCTGATTAATCAGCCCCGTAACTATTTGGACTACCTCAATCCGGTGAGAATAACCAAGCTAACTATGCTTAATAAAACTCTGCACGGAACCCATCGGAAGTGTCTGGTTTTGGTCATCTTTCTCACTAGCCTTGATCGCGAGAACCGGTATTTTACCTTCCAGCCGAATCACTTTATCCGTCACACTTCCAATGGCCCACTTAACGATACCGCTCCGACCGCGGGTAGACATTGCGATAAAGCTGGCACCTATTTCATTAGCCGCTTTAACAATCTCCTCAGCCGCCGGACCCTTCCTGACAATAGTGTTTGTCTTGAAACCTTTGCTTTTTAACGTGTCTGCGATTTTATCAAGATAATTCGCTGCATTCCGTGTCAGGTTTTTTAAGTCCTCCTCACTATAAGGAAGCTGAGCCCTTTCGTCAGTAGTTAAAACATTGAAGTTAACTACGGGAATTACATTTAAAAGGGTGACTTCGATATCCGAGTGACGGAGGTTATTAAAAACCAGTCTATCGAGTTTAGGTAGAATCGCCTCTCCGACTTCAGTTCCATCCAGCGGTACTAAAATTTTCTTTTCCATTTAAATATACCTCCTAATTTCTTCGTATTTTATTTAAGCCAGGCTTTCCCGGCGGGTACTTTTATTTTTAAAGGTGTCAAAATCACATGAGCCATCAGATACCATGCGGCTAAGGCACATACAATAAGCTCTACTGCAGCAATAGTATTAAATACCGAAGCATTGGGTACCAGGTGCCCTATATCTAACAGGATAAAACCGATTAGTAAGGTGAGAAATACCCATGCCATAGCGCTATTTTGTTTTAGAGCACCGATAAAATAGATAAGTGTGAGCCCGGTGAAAATAACCAAAAACCAGCCGATGTCAGCGGTCGTAATGTTAAAAAGCCCATTCTGTAGTGAAAAGAATATACCACCCAGAGCAATCCAGAAAGCACCATAGGTTACAAAGGCCGCTGAGCCGAAGTTATTACCCGTCCTGAATTCCTGCAGACCGGCAATAAACTGAGCTAAACCGCCGAAGATAAAAGCCAGCCACATCACTACCCCGGAACCCACGACCCCCAGATTGTGTAACTGCAGTAGTATCGTGGTCGCACCGAATGCCCCTAAACCGATTGCGGCCGGATTCCCGAGACTTGGCTTTGGTGTACTCTCGGATAGAGACCGTTGTATCTCGGTAAATAATTTAAGATCATTTTCCTCGTCCTCGATTTCCTCAAAAACCCCTCTCTTAACTAAATGAGAAGCCATAACTCCCCTGTTCCTCCATCCTGAATATTTGTTATCTACTTAATACGATAACAACTGTTCTATAGTTTTACATCCGTTAAACAACCTGTTTTTAAAGAGCTTTATACCTGTTTTTTAACTATCTTCAACCAAGTAGTTTATACATTCGAGTAGGTATAAATACTTGCCATAAGATATAATTCCTATGTAGTATTAAGTAGGAACTTAACAACGAGAAGATTACTACCCGAATATAATTAATAAGGGCTGAAATATGGATAAGATAAGAATAGTTATCGCCGATGACCACGACGTCGTCAGGGAAGGCACCCGAACTCTACTGGAGCGGGAAGAGGATATGGAGGTAGTCGGCGAAGCAAGTGACGGCAAAGAAGCGGTAAAGCTGATTGAGAGTTTAAAACCGGATGTAGCTGTATTAGATATATCTATGCCAAAGTTAAGCGGCATTGAAGTTACCAGGCAGATTAAAGCCCATTTACCGTCTACTGCAATATTGATTTTAACGGTTTATGATAATGACGAGTACGTTTTCGCTCTGCTTGAAGCCGGCGCCGCCGGCTACCTGCTTAAAGATGCCCATAGTCAGGAAATTATTGATGCCGTCAGGTCAGTTTATTCCGGTGAATCGGTGCTGCATCCGCTAATCGCCCGTAAGGTTATTCAGCGTGCCATCACAGGCCCGGTTAAACCTGTAGAGGGAAAACCGGAAATACAATTCAGCGAACGGGAAATCGAGGTTTTAAAATTGGCCGCTAAGGGGCTTAGTAACCAGGACATCGCCTATGCATTATCGCTCAGTATTCGTACGGTACAGGGTCATATTAACGGTATTTTCCAAAAACTAAATGTAGGTTCTCGTACAGAAGCTATCTTCCAGAGCGTTAAAAAGGGAATAATTTCTTTTGACGACCTTGCCTGACCTTAATTAAATACTGCACAGGTAAATATTTGTTTTTATACTCCATGGTGTTGTTCCAGAGGAAATCTCAAAACGAATAATGGGGTTATTATGAAAAAGGTCTTTTCTTGGTCAGCCTGGAGTATTACCACTAAGATAATGGTCATGTTTCTTAGTTTGTCTATCATATCCATCGGCACTATCGGAACATTAGCGATAATCAACATCAGAGACATGGGAAGCTACGCGCTGGAAACGAGCTCTTCTCTCGGAAAAAGAGCCATTGAAGACAGCACGGTTCACCTCACTAATATGGGTGAGGAAATTATCAAACAAAAGGCTATCGACGTTGCAAAACAGGTTGAAATGTACCTGAAAATGCATCCCGGCATGAGCCTCGATGATATGCGTAACGATGTGGAACTGCGTCAAATAGTAGTTCAGCCGGTAGGAAAAACCGGATATACTACCCTACTCGACCCGTTAAATACGAGCATAGTAATACATAAATTCCCGGAACAGGAAAAAAATCTGACTGCGTTGAAATATATACTACCTTCGTTCTGGAGCTTACTGGAAGAATCGGCCGGGGGAACAACAACAATAGGATATTATGAATGGTTAGAGGTAGACGGTTCCATTAACCAAAAATTCGCAGCTATTGAACCGATAAATACGCCAAACGGAAGTCTCTTAACTCTCTGGGCAACGACTTATATCCCCGAATTCTCGATACCTGCTGAAGAAACCGAAGAGGAAATCAATGCCGCCATTATAGACAGTAGTAATTATATCAGTGAAAATGTTACCAGAGTGTTGGATTTCTTTTTAGTATTATTTTCACTGATGATTGTCATAATTATAGTTCTTTCTCTATTGTTGGCGAGAGTGTTTACCAGTCCTATCCAATCCCTCAATCGCGGTGCAAAAGCTATTGGTGAGGGGAATTTCGATTACCGATTGGATATTAAGAGTAAAGATGAACTCGGGGATCTGGCTAATACCTTTAACAAAATGAGCGTGGCACTCTCTACTTATACCGCCGAATTAAAAAGAACTGCGGCGGAGAACATAGCTAAGGAAAGAAAAATTCAAGAGAATCTTCACTCTTACGTACAAAAAGTCAGTGAAGCACAAGAAGCCGAACGGAAAAGAATCGCAAGGGATTTACACGACGAAACAGCCCAAGCGTTGGTCGTAGTGGCCCGCCAGTTAGATGATTTGGCTGCCGGTAATTCTAAAATATCCGTACAAGAAATCCGAAAATCAATACAGAAAATTATCGAAGGGGTTCGTAACTACAGTCAGGGGCTCAGACCTTCCATATTAGACGATCTCGGTCTAGTAGCAGCAATAAAATGGCTTGCGTCTGATATGAGTAATAATTATAACATTGAGGTCAACACGGAGATAACCGGGAATCAATCTCTGCTTCAACCGGAAACGGAATTAATGGTCTTCCGGGTTATTCAGGAAGCTTTGATGAATATAAAAAAACATGCCAGGGCAACTAAAGTTTTAATTAAATTATATTATGCCGAAAACAATATAGCAGTTACCGTTATCGATAACGGCATAGGTTTTGAGATACCCGGTAGACTGGATGACTTCTCTGTCTCGGGAAAACTTGGTTTAGCAGGAATGCAAGAACGAGTACAATTACTCGGCGGTATTATGAGCGTAATAAGCCAGCCCGGCCAGGGTACTACGATTAAGATTGAGGTTCCGGTATAAATGATTGCTATTCTCGAACCGGTTTTTGCTAGCTGAGTACCGAGAATAATACTACGTTCCCTACAGTCTTCTTATTCTTTAGCTCTTACCGTAAGTACCGGAACCGGTGATTGGCGTAAAACTTTTTCGGTAACACTACCGAACGCCAGGTGACTTAATCCCGAACGGCCGTGCGTTGACATCGCTACGATACTAACACCCAAATCCTCAATAACCTTGATTATTTCCCGGTCGGCACGACCTGTTCTGACTTCAGCGGTTATGGTTAAACCACTGCCTTTTAAACTGTTTGCAACACTGTTTAAGTAATTCAGTGTATTCAGTTTAATAATATTTAGCTCCTTCTCTGAGTATGGAACCGGACCGGCAGGAACGGCTTCAATGCCTGCTTCACCATTGGTGACCCAATGGGATAAAGATGTAACTACCCCAAGTAAAACAACTTCTATTTCTTCTTTTGTATCTGCGACAAGAAATTTCTTCACTACTTCTAAAGCAGATTCACCTATTTTAGACCCGTCCAGCGGAACTAATATTTTTCTTTTCATATACACCTCTGGTTTCGATGCCTTATACGTTAATATTGAAGTATCAATAGTTATTATTTTTGCACTGCTGCATTTCCAGACAATATCGAAATAAGTAACACTTGTATGATTTTAGTAATTAACGTTATACTCCAACGACGGAGCTTAACGGTGACACGACTAAAACCGGCACTGTAGAACGACGCTGCACTGCCTCAGCCACGCTACCGAATGCCCATCGGGAAATTCCTGACCTTCTGTGAGTACTCATCACAATCAAGTCAATTTGGTTGTTCTCCGCATAGGCCAGAATATCTGCCGGTAGTTTTCCCATAATTACATCACCGGTAACAGCGAACCCATCCTTACGTAATGTTTCTGCAATTCTGCCAACATACTCTAAAGCCTTAGCCTTACCTGCTTTTTCCATCTTTGATTCTATATAGGAGGCCATTTTGGTGTTTGCTGCCGCTAATTCACCCACGGCATAATACGAAACAGGATCGATTAACATCAATAACACGATTTCCGTTTTATCAGGACCGGCAGCTACTTTTTTAACGTGCTCCAAGCTGGATTCGGAGAATTGTGAACCATCTAACGGTACCAATATTTTTTTATACATATTAGCCCTCCCCCGGTTCTTATTCACCATTCAGACAATATTAAGGCTTCATTTGCGGCGGTTTTGTTGATGTTAATACATGATTCACCTCGGGCAAATTATTATCATTTTTTTTAGTCATTAATGATACGACAATACCCGCAATAAGACTGAGCGGTACGGAAATAATCGCCGGTTGGCTTAACGGAATCGGTGCCGTTACATTAGTCAAATGGTATACCGAGGTAAACGTATCCTGTGACAGGAATATCATCAACACGGAAGAAACAAGGCCGACAATAATAGATGCCATGATACCCTTAGCCGTTGCCCTCTTCCAGAAGATTGTCATAAAGATAGCAGGCAAGTTGGCTGACGCGGCGATGGCAAAGGCCCATCCTACCAAAAACGACACATTCATACTCTTGAAAAGAATGCCTAGTCCCATAGCGATTATGCCCACGACAATAGCGGTTATTCTTCCTGCAAATACGATAGCATTATCCGACATATGCAGTTTCATAAATTTATGCATTACATCGTTTGCTACCGCTCCGGAAGCAGCTACGATAAGTCCACTGACGGTACCTAATATCGTCGCGAAAGCGATGGCCGTAATGACGGCAAAAATACCCAATCCAAACGATTTGGCCAACAAGGGCGCGGACATATTCTCATTAGTAATGTCGATTGCCCCGCCGGTCATTGCCCCTAAACCGAGGTAAAGAGTGAGAACATAAAATACCCCGATGGCTGCCACGGCGACAATAGTGGATTTCCGGGCAAAGGCTGCATTAGGCACGGTATAGTAACGTATAAGGATGTGCGGTAAGGCTGCTGTACCTAAGAACAGCGCAATCATCAACGAAATAAAGTTAACTCTATCTCCGGTGGTAGCACCTTTGGCAGGGTCAATCTTGAATTTCAAGCCTGGGATAAGAACGTCAGAACCTGTAGTCGGTACCTGATAGTAAACCGTAATTTTATCGGTTCCGTCGGTCACCAACTGTTTACCCCAACGAATCACGGTACCATCCCGGATTTTTTCAATAAATGTAAAGGGGTCCAGAGCTCCTGTAGCAACATTGGTCTGGCCTTCAATCTCTGCCAGATGTCCAACAAGATAGAATTTTCCTTCTGCTTTAGGCTCTCCGTTATATAACGCAGTCCCGCTGGCGGGCTGCGTAATAGTTTGCGTTTCTTCCAACAGATTGTTGGTTTTATCAAACTTCCATATCGTATTAACGCCGTCTTTTGAAAGTTTGACAAAAGTATTACTCCCGGCTGTTAATTCACTTACCACAGTATACGAATCATCTTCCAATGTAATTGTGCCATCGGTAGCACTTGCTACTTTTAGAGTTACGAAATTGTGGTAACCATCCGGTTTGGTTGATATTCCGTGAAAAAGAAGTATTCCAACGATAACAATTGAAAATATGACCAGTAATCCACCCTTAATAAACTGTACCCAGGTTGTGGAAGTCATGCCCGCCGTTGAAACAATAATGATAACGACAACACCAACTATAGCAACGCCTGCTTCGAAAGGTAAACCGAGTAATGGAGTAATAAGCGAACCGGCTCCGACCATTTGAGGAATCAAGTAGAAAAGGGATACTATTAACGTGCTGATTGCGGCTACAAGTATCACCCCGCGGGACTTGAATTTTGCGTCGATAGCATCGGCAAAGGTATATTTTCCAAGTTTCTTTAACGGTTCGGCGACGACGAATAAAGCCACCATCCACCCCGCCAGATAACCGATAGAATAAAGGAAGCCGTCAAAGCCGGCTACGGCTATCATGCCGGCGATACCAAGGAAGGACGCTGCGGAAAGGTAGTCACCCGCAAAAGCTATACCATTGACCGACCAGTGGATTTTACCACCGGCTGCATAATATCCTGCCGCCGACTTTGCTTTACGGGCAAAATAGTAAGATAGACCAAGTACGGCCAGGACGAAGAATATAAATATCGCAATTGCTAACGGTTGAGCTTGATAATTCATATAATAGGTACTCTCTTTCCCTTATTCTTTATGAGTTTCAGATCTTTCTCGCCTGGCGCAAACAAAATTGTAAATAAGCGCCTGGATTATCGCTACTATGATGAGGGCAAAACCATAAGCTATAGCTAAATTGATACCTCCAACTTTTGTAGCGACTAACTGCGGACTGAGGACACAAAGGAATACAAAGATAAGATAAAATACGGTGTATGCAGCAAACATAATCAGCCCCAGTTTTCTCTTAAAACCTTCAGACTTATCTTTTTCCCATTCTGTTGGCGGACCGTGTGACATTATCCTTCTACCTCCTCTAGTGATACCCTTTAACGCTTAGCAGCGCTTATAACATATGTCGTAACAATAATGATCGCCATATTTTATAACGTACAAATTAAAAAAATACTACACTAATAATAAACATGATGTCAACTTTATAATAGGTATTTATACCTGCTGTTTATGTGTAAGTGGAAAAATATAATACGGTTTTATGTAAGTATTTATGCGGTATTCAGTTATAAATAATGAGGCTTGAATAAGTAATGTTCAATTATCGGATAGTCTGGGGAACTCGGAATAGTTTTGCTTTGGTAAAAATATACGCAGGAGTTTGGATAGAAGCACAGAATACCATCTGAAAAAATCATATATTTTATCGAATAATATGAAATTCACAGCTTTAAAATACGTGAACATACTTGAGAAGCAGGTTAATAGAGTCGATTCCATCTAGCTTCAATATTTCTGATTTGACGGGGCAATTATTACTGCGGAAAGGGGTAGGCAGGTCACCCCCTCAGGCTTATTGGAGCGGGAGACGGGATTCGGACCCGCGACGACCTGCTTGGAAGGCAGGCATTCTACCACTGAATTACTCCCGCTCAG
>CAZJQF010000019.1:23945-25049 GCA_964547925.1 uncultured Dehalococcoidales bacterium | reverse complement strand
TATCCGGTTATTTACAATTTATAAATAAAATGTATAATAGCAATATGAAAAAAAAGGTAAACAGAGCAAAAGCGGCAGCAGCGATAATGAAAGAGCATAAAATGAATTGTGCTCAAACAGTGGTGACCGCATTTTGCGGGGATTTAGGTATCGACCGGAATTTGGCTCTTAAAATCGCGATGGGATTCGGCGGCGGGATGGGGAGAACCGCAAGAACTTGCGGCGCGGTTACGGGAGCGTATATTGTGCTGGGGCTGGCACAGGAAATATCGCCGGAAAACCCGAGGGCTACCATCGACCTGACCTATGTATTAATGAAGAAATTCAATCAGAAATTTGTCAATAAACACGGTTCGATGGTCTGTAAAGAGCTTCTGGGAATCGATGTAAGCACGAAAAAGGGGTCCGCCGAAGCACACCGGAAAGAAGTGTTTGCCAATCTCTGCCCAAACTTTGTGGAAACTTCGGTTAAGATACTGGAAGGGATGTTGAAGGAGAAGTCAGAAGACAGGAAACAGAAGTCAGAAGATAGAAAATAATGCAAACTAAATACGAAACAGGAGGTCCAAGATGGAAATTATCGAAGCAATAAAGGCACGCCGCAGCATCCGGAAATACAAACCGGACCCGGTCCCAAGGCAGGTCATTGCGGAGATTATCGAAGCCAGCCGCTGGGCGGCTTCCGGGATGAATATGCAGCCGTGGGAATTCGCCGTGCTGGGCGGTGAAAAGATGAAGGAATTCAAGGACCGGCTGGCGAAAAATATTGCCGATAAAGTGCCTGACGGCTCGGAATTCCCGCCCGTGCCGCCGACGCCGGAAATATACCAGCAGCGAGCGGCGGAATATCGCACCGTTACCGACGCTTACCAGTTTCCTCCGGGAACGCCGGATGTCGACGAAAAACGCCGGCTTTATATGTATAACGGCGGGCGCGTCCACGACGCTCCCAACGCGATTATTGTTTACGGGGATAAAAGCCTGTTAACCTGGTCTTCCGCGTTAATGAGCATCGGTATCATGTCGCAGACGATTTGTCTGGCGGCTTTAGCCAAAGGGCTGGGTACCTGCATTATGGGACGGCCGGTTGCCTGGCCGAACCTT
>CAZJQF010000019.1:21104-23845 GCA_964547925.1 uncultured Dehalococcoidales bacterium | reverse complement strand
GGATGACGGCTGCCCCGAGTAAACCCCATTTCCTCCAGGGGCCGGAGCCCTATCCGACCGAATCGGTTATTTCCCATTTTGCGAATAAAGCTAAAAACGGAGCGGCACTGGTTACCTGCGGCGGCGTGGGGACACCTCATTTTACATTCAAAACGGCGCCGGGGAAATACGCGCCGAGCCGGCAGATGCGCGGGCACTTCGATGCTTATGACCCCTTTGACCCGCACTGTCAGCATATGCTGTCCCAGCTATCCGAAGCGATTCACTTTTATGGGGCGAAGGCCTCGATGGTAATCGGCGGCGATATACCGCCGCAGTATGATGTCAGTGCCGGCATACCTTCACTTGCCGTATTTGGTGACGGAGGTATTGCCAAAACAGGTAAGGAGATTCCGGCTAAAGAATTAAAAGAAGTGGCGGATAGTTTTGCCATTCAGGCGGCGGCGATGCAGGAATGCGGCTTCGATATGGTGTTCCTCCATATGGCTTACCGGATAACCATTCTCGGCCGGTTTTTATCGGTATTCACCAACAAGAGGAAAGATGAATTCGGCGGGAGTCTGGAAAACCAGGCCCGTTTTCCGATTATGGTAGCCGACCTTATCAAACAAAGATGCGGTAAAGACTTCCTTATCGAAGCTTCGGTGAGCGGTGTCGATTTACCGGGTGGACGGAAGCTGGCAGAATCTATCAAACTGGTCAAGATGCTGGCCGGTCACTTCGATTTGCTGCACATCAAAGCCTGGGCTATCGACCCCACTCATCCCACAGGTTTTAATCCTGAGCCGACACCTTTTCTCCCGATGACCGCGGCGATTACACAGAGTAAACCCGGCGTGGCCATTGCGGCCGTTGGCGGATTTCAAGACCCGGAAATCAGCGAGGACGCTATTGCTACCGGAAAAGCGGATTTTATTGCGATGGCCCGGAGCTGGATAAGCAACCCCGATTACGGCAGGCTGCTGTATGAAGGCAGACCGGAAGATATTGTACCGTGTTTGAGGTGTAACGGCTGTCACCGCAGCAGTTATGCCGATGCCTGGACGAGTGTCTGTGCGGTCAATCCCATCTGGGGACTGGAACATAAAATCGAAAGGATGATTCAACCGCCGACGGAGAAGAAAAAGGTGGCGGTTATCGGTGGCGGCCCGGCAGGTATGAAAGCAGCACTGGTCGCGGCCGGGCGGGGGCATCAGGTAACTATCTATGAAAAAAGCAATGCACTGGGAGGTCTTCTCAAAACTACAGATAACGTGTCGTTCAAGTGGCCGCAGCGGGATTTTAAAAACTATCTGGCGAAACAGGTGGCTAAAGCAAAGATTAAAGTTAACCTGAATACCACGGCGACACCTAAAATGCTGAAACAGGCAGGGTATGATGCCGTTTTAGTGGCGGTAGGTTCGGAACCGGTTAAACCGCCCATTCCCGGTGCGGACGGAAAGAACGTAATATTTGCCGTTAATGTATACGGGAATGAGAAAAAATTAGGTAAAAATGTTGTGGTTATCGGCGGCGGCGAGGTAGGCGTGGAGACCGGTATGCACCTGGCGGAAAAAGGGCATAACGTTACCGTGATGGAAATGACGGAAATGCTGGCCCGGGATACCGTCCCGATTCATTATTACATTATGTTTAAAGAAGCCTGGGAAAAGCTGCCCAACTTTACACCTATCGTAAACGTACGCTGCACCGGAATCTCCGATAAGGGCGTTACGTACGTCGATAAGAATAATAAAAAGCACACGGTTAAAGCTGACAGCGTGGTGATAGCCACCGGAATGAAAGCTAAAAACGACGAGGCAATGAAGTTCTATGACGCAGGCGGCAGATTTTATATGATAGGCGACTGCAATGACGCCGGTAATATACAACACGCAATGCGGAGTGCTTTCAGCACGGCATCCATGATTTAATTTAGCCGGGTAAAACATCCGGGTCGCGGCGGACTTCTTTGCCGCGGCGGGTGAAACGGACCACCGGGGCGCCTAATGCTTCGACTTTACCGTCCGGTAATACTATAATCGCGGCATCCGAGGGGATGCCGTAACCGGTCATATCTACCGGGGCGATTTTCAAGAGAGTTTTTAACTCCTCCCAATCGTCTTCTTCGGCGTGCGTATCGCAAACTACCGGGGTAATGTTAAGGCAGGGGAAAATTTCGACGCTGTCATCATCGTCGGGGTCCTTCCATCTTACCCATTCTTTAGCCAGCATAATACTGCCGGCGGAAATCCCGAAGATGACTTTATCTTGCCGGACTAACTCCTGCATGAAGCCGGTCATATTTTTTTCTTCTAGAACCTGCATCCCCCTTTCGACATCGCCGCCGCCGAAATAAATGACATCGGCATCTTCCAGTATGGCTTGAGCCTTCGGAATATCGGCTTTTTTAGAGGCAAGGACAACCCGTTTAACTTCTCCGGCACCGGCAGCGGTTAACGGCAGGGTCATCATCTTGTAGAACAATAAATTATCATCGGTAGCGGCACCGATATAAGCTACTTTGGGCGACGGTTTGCCGGTTTCCTTGAAGACGGAACGGATAATGGCGGTCATTTTCTTGCGGTCGCCGCCGCGCCCTCCGGCTAACAGATATACAGGTTTCATCAACGGCCTCTTTCTTAACAGCTATTACTATTTGGATCTTCCAGATACGATTTTATATCGATGCGGAAAGATGTTGCGGCAAGGCTGTATTTACCGGAACTCTCCGCAGGAATGGCATTCTTAAAAACGATTTC
>CAZJQF010000019.1:0-21004 GCA_964547925.1 uncultured Dehalococcoidales bacterium | reverse complement strand
ACAGACACCGGTCTTATCGAGGCGGGCGGTGTCGCCGACATCGAACCGGACAATATAATACCAGGGATTATGGAAAGGGGTTACCAGCAGCCTGCCGAGCAGCGGGCCGCCGTGCTGGGCTTTGAACGGCTGGAAATCCACCCGGCAGTATTCGGTATTCTGATGAAATTTCCCGGCCTCGCATTGCATAAATACATAACCGGTCTCCGTCGTACCGAATGAACTTACCACCGGAGTCTTGAAAGCCCGGTTTATCTGTTTCAAGTAAAGGCGGGAGGGAAATTCATAGGTCAGGATAATCACTTCAGGCTGAAATACGCTTTTATTATTGCGGGTTATATAGCGGCTGAAACGCGCCAGCAAAGTCGGATTGGCTTCTAAAACGACCGGCTGGAATATGCCGAGATCTTCAATCATCCGGTCCATATATTTATCCGTCCATAAAAGGGGATTGGTTTTATCATTCAGGTAAAGGAACCTGGCAATACGGCGTTTTTCCATCGGTAAATCGGCGTCATCGGAGATAAAACCTACATTCAGAGGATTTACCAAAATAGCCTCCGGGTGGCTGCCGGTGGCTACTCGTTCGGTCAAAGAGTTTAATTTCCAGGACGCTTTTTCCGCGGCATCCCAGAACTGCTGGTTCCAGATGTTGGTTACCCTGGCATCCGTACTGCCGCTGGAAGTGACGTAGGAAATTACACCGTCGGCAATGCCTTTGTCAATATTAAGGCCATCAGGCACGAAGCCGTGGGGAAAATGGCGGCGGATATCCGCTTTGGTCAGTTCGGGCATTGCTGCATAACGAACATCGATGGTATATTGGGGGCCGGGGTCGCAAGATTTCCATGATTGATACGCCGAAAGACCGGTTAAAGCTTTCTCCAATACTTTTTCCGATTCGCGGAAATATTCGGGGGGAAATGCCGGTTGGGGCATGTCAGGTCTCCTTTTCAGTAAAACGGAACATTATATTAGCTTATGTTTTGCCAAAATTATACCATTTCCGGTACAGTTACTATAAGTACAGGGGAAATATAAGTGTAATAGTCCTTTAATATCTGTAAAGATAACAATTAAGACTATTGACAATAGTCATCCAAGGTAAGTAAACTTAGAAATATCAGGATATTAATTATATTAACACTTAATATCCATAGAATATAGCAATTTATCATTAATTTGGCAAGTTAAATCCAAACAAAATATTGGGGTTTGAGGAGGTCGGAAAAATGGCTGAATTATTAACAGTCGAAGAAGTCGCACAGTACCTTAGAGTTACCACCAAGACCATTTATCGCCTATTAAAAAAGGGGACGATTCCAACCAGCAAAGTCGGGCATCTGTGGCGGTTCGATAAAGGTACTATAGATACGTGGTTGAAAGAAAATGCCACCCCGTCCAAAGCCAGCATTCTCGTTATCGATGACGAAGAGTCAATCCGCTCGTTATTCGAGGACGTATTGATGAGCCTGGGGCATAAAGTGATGACTGCCGAATCGAGTGCCCGGGGGCTCGCACTGGTTAAAGCCCATAATTTCGACATGGTATTTCTCGATTTGAAAATGCCCGAGATGAACGGGGCGGAATTATTCAAGCGCATTAAAGCCGTAAAGCCGGACCAACTGGTGACTATTATTACTGCCTATCCGGACTCGGAACTCGTTGCCAGCGCTCTGGAACAGGGGCCTGTCGGTGTAATGAAGAAACCGTTCTCGGTTGCGGATATTAAGTCTGCTATCGGTACCTTCATGATGCTTTCAAAAATATAAGAATAATTCGGAAAGTTTCCAAAAATAATCTTGCCCAATCTTCCGAAGAGAAATCGGAAGGTTGGGCGTTTATTTTTCTAATCCGGTTCCGGAGAGTCCGGGCTGTCCGGACCGTGTCCGTGTTTGGTCTCGATTACGTGAAGCTTATGCTCTCCGGTGATGACGATTCCGAAAGTATCCAGGAGCGCCTCCGGGGTCAGAACTTTATGGGGTGAACCGAGGGCAACGACCTTACGGGCCAGGAGCATCACCTGATGGCATATTGCGGCTTCCTCCTGGATGTCATGAGTGGCTATTATCACCGAAGCCCCACGTTGCAACTCGCTGTTGACAGCCTGCAGGTAAAGTTCCCGGCCGCCGGCATCCAGACCGGCGGTTGGTTCATCCAGTACCAGAAGGTCGGCTTGATGTGCCAAAACCTGAGCTAAGTAAGTCCGTTTTTGCTGGCCTCCCGATAGCGACCGCAGCGGTGCGTCAGCCAGTTTTTCAATGCCCATCATCCTTATTGCGGCGATTACGATTTCGTCATCCTGCCGGTTCATTTTTTGCCAGAGACCGCGTATCGGAAATCTTCCCATACGGACAACATCAATGGCCCGGATAGGGAGAAGGAATCCCGAAGCATGAAACTGGCCGAGATAAGCGATGCGGGGGTGGTTGTTACCCGGCGGAGAACCGAAAAGGGAAAGATTACCGCCCAGCATGGGTAATAATCCAACGATTGTTTTAAGCAGAGTCGATTTGCCGGAACCGTTAGTCCCGATAAGGGCGAGCGCTTCACCCTGAGACAAATCGAAATTAATATTCGATACGACAGCTTCACCCGCATAACCGATTTTAAGATTGCGGGCTGTAACGTATGGTTGTGCTGGTCCTGAACTGTTAGCCATGGGCAGTTCCTTTATGGCGGACAATCCGCCGCGTGCGGAAATTCTGGATTATGAAGACGATGAAGAAAATAAGTACCGTTACCAGGATTATCGAGGCTCCGGCAGCCAGGTTGAAATGATAGCTTATCAGTAATCCGGTGTACATGGATAAGACACCGAACCCCATCGCCCAAAACATCATGGACTCGACGCGGCGGGCCAGTAAAGCCCCTGCTCCGGCCGGCGCAATCAGCAGACCGAAAACCAGCAGCGTCCCGACGGTTTGAAACGAGACGATGACGGTAGCGGCGACCATAAATAACATTATATTGTGGTAAAGACGGGCGGAAAAACCGGCTACTTCAGCCTGTTCCGGGTCGAAACTCAGCAGCATAAACGGCCGGGCACAGATGACAGCCGTAGCGATGATTACTACCGTGGCAACCAGTTGAATAATAATCGATGATATGCTGATACCGAGAATTTCCCCGAAAAGAATTCGGGTCAGGTCGCCGCTGAATGAATTCGAGCGTGAAACGATGACGACGCCGAGTGACAGCATTCCGATAAATAACAGGCCGATTGCGGTATCCGAGGATAAACGGGAGCGGCGGGTAATCAGCGAAATACCGCCGATCATAAGAGCGGCACCGATAGCAGCCCCTATTATGCCGGGGAAGCCCACCAGTACGGCAACCGCGATGCCCGGCAATACGCCATGGGCGAGAGCATCACCGATAAACGACAGACCGCGCAGGATAACAAAAGTACCGGCAACGGCACAGGCAACCGATACCAGTATCCCGGCGATAAGCGCCTGGAGCATAAAACTATTTGTAGAAAACGGTGTAATAAAAATATCCATCATAATAAAAACTCAAAGCTCATATCTCATAGCTCAAAGCTATTGTAACGCCCCCGCAACAGTATTTGCGATGCCGGTTAAAAACGTAAAATATGAGCCGTCTTCGGGTAATATGGCGGCGGAGAGCATTACGACTTCAGCCCCGGTTTCTCTCCCGATAGTTTCAGCCACGTTGGATGGTGTGCCCAGTTCAGTAAAGATTGCCTTTACGTGATTATCGAGAATAACCTGTTTCAGAGCTGCCATATCTGCGGCAGAAGCTGCAGCCTGAGAAGAAAGACTCGGTATAATAACTCCGATGGTCGTAAAACCGTAGCGTTCGGTAAAATAGCCCATCGATTCGTGACCGGTTACCAGCAGTCGGTTCCCGACAGGTATTACCGAGAGGATTTCGGTAATCTGATTATTTAATTCTTCCAGCCGGGTCTCTAATGCGGTTGCCTGTGCGGATACATCCAGATTAAGGTCATTTTCTAATACAACCCCCAATGCGGTCACGATATTTTTCATCGCCAGGGGGTCCATCCAGAGATGGGGGTCGGCACCTTCGTGTTCATGCCCGTGTTCAATTTCGTGAGTTTCGATTTCCTTATGGTCTTCGATAAACCGGACGGTTATGTAATCGGAAGCAGTAAAAAATTTTACTCCGGCATTTCGAGCTGAATCCATATAGCTTTGAAAATTGGCTTCCAGACCGAGTCCGTTTTGAACTACAAGTTCGGCTTTATTGATAGCCTCGATATCCTTAGGACTCGGGAAATATTCGTGAGGGTCGAGTCCGTTTGGGATAGAAACAGTAACATTCGCCTGGTTAACGACAAGTTCTTGCACAATAGAACCTAAAATCGAATAAGTAACAACGATATCGGGTTTCCCATTATCCCTATTACCCGTGCTGCAGGATATGCAGGAGAGTAATATTACAACCGCTACCGTTAAAAGGCAGGTAAGTTTAATAAGAGCATTGGTTTTCAAGCTGATTACAACCTCAAGCTTTTCTTTTCACTCTCAGCCGGCACTCGCGGCAATGACCGTAAAAATCGAGATGGTGATTATCGATGGTAAAACCGGTCTCCGAACTGAGTCGTTTTTCCAGACTATCTAAATTACAATTAAAAAAATTCACTACTTTGCCGCATCCGGAGCAGATAATATGGCCGTGGTGCTCGGTCGGGCCGGCGACATAGCTGTGAGTATTATCACCGGTGTGCAGCAGACAGACCAGCCCCATTGCTTCAAGGATATTCAGAGTCCGGTATACCGTAACCTCACCGATTTCCGGGTCGATACGATGTACTTTCTTATAAATTTCCGCGGGCGTGAGATGCTCGGTACTGCCGGTAACCACTTTAATAATGGTGAGACGCTGCGGTGTTACCTTATGTCCGGCTTCGTGCAGACGGTCTTTTATTTCGGCTAACGACATTCTAATTGAAACTCGCTTTCAATTAACTATAACGACAGGCACGGCATTTGTCAAGATAAGTAATTAGTATTTTGTAATTGGTATTTTGACATCAAAGGCTTCAATTCGGATAATGTTAAAATATATTCATTATGGATAGCATCGGGATTATTTCAATATTGCTTATTGCCGTCGGCTTATCGATGGATTGCTTTGCGGTAGCTCTCGGAGCCGGTTTTTCACTGGGGAAAATCAGCAAATTACAGGTCTTGCGGCTGGCCTTGTCGTTCGGGGTCTTTCAGGCGGTGATGCCGGTAATCGGCTGGCTGGTCGGCCGCACGGTTATCGATTATGTCGCTCCCTACGATCACTGGGTGGCTTTCGGTTTGCTGGCAATCATCGGCGGCCATATGCTCTGGGAATTCTTCGAAAAAAAAGAAAAAGCCGAAGCTGTAGATGTTACCCGGGGTGTCCGGCTTATCATCTTATCCGTAGCGACGAGCATCGATGCTTTAGCAGTCGGATTGACCTTTGCTTTTCTAAACGTAAATATCGGTCTTGCGGCGGCCATTATCGGTTTCGTAGCATTTTTTGTTACAGCTGTCGGGGTTATTATCGGGCGGAAAGTGGGGCAGTTAATCGGGCGGTGGGCGGAACTGGTAGGTGGACTGATACTTATCGGTATCGGGCTAAGGATTCTTCTTTCTCATTTGTTAGAGTAACGGGATGGGATAGTGCCAGATATCGGTAAAAGGCGATAAGCCCAGGAAAACCGCCACCGTCAGTGCCATAAAAATTATCACGGTGCTCAATAAAGCCGTTCTTTTAAATTTCCCAGTGCCGTACTGCCAGGTTTCGAGTAGCTTATTGAAAGCCATGCCCATACCGATGCAGATAGCGCCGACACTGGGATAAAAGTAATAGACGAAGCTGATGCGGTCGGTTAATATGCTCAACGGTATCCAGACGATATACGTGCCTAAAAACCACAGGAGCGCAAAACGGGCGGCCTCATTGCCTTTATACCACCGCCAGACCATATAAATAACCGCCGGGATTATCAGTATCCACAGCGTGAGATTAATCGTGGCGACATAGTGAGGCACATAAGCGAACGGCATAATATCAACTTTCAGTATCCAGTCCCAGGGACGGCTCATATAGGGGTGAGCGGCGGTGACGAAGGTCAGCGAACTCATCCCGCCCAGCATCGAGGAGAAGCGCTGAATGGGATTGGTAAGATACCCCATCGTAAAGAATTCCAGACCGGACAGCAGGGCAAAAAATGATACTGCGGCGGTTAGCAGCAGGCCGAGGAACTTCCAATCGCCGTCCCGCCGGAACAATATCCAGTGCAATAATATCGCCGGGAAAATAAGCACGCCGGTTATTTTTACCAGGGCGGTCAAGCCGATGAATAACCCGGACAGCAAATAATTAGGCTTGAGATACGCCCAGAAAGCGGCCATCATCAGCGGCAGCATAAAGACATCCAGCATGGCTACCTGCGATTGTACAAAGGTCAGGTTTTCAAAGGCTAAAAAGAATGTAGCCAAATAGGCGGCCAACTTGCCCATTTTTAAGCGGCGGCAGATAAGATAAAAGAAAACAATCCCCGCGACCCCGAAAAGGATGGGGAAGAACCGCCAGCCGAGAGGGTTATCGCCGAATATTTTTATCCCGGCCAGGATTAAGACTTTACCCAGCGGCGGATGCTCGCCGCGGAGGTCGCCTTCGCCGTTAATGATGGAGCGGCTATTGTTGATATAGTGGGCTTCATCGAAGATTACCTGGTCGGGTGCGATAAAAGAGTAAGGGCCGCCGACTTTCTGGAAGAGATAGAAAGGGTGGGCCTGCTGATAAACCAGACTGAAATGCATCGCCAGCAGTAAAACAACCAATACACTCAGCCAGAAATATTCCCAGTGCAGGATACGGTGAAAGAGACGGTGTTTTTCCGGCGGAGCAGGTAAAAATTCACGGGTAAGATTGGAAGAAGGAGAG
Source organism: uncultured Dehalococcoidales bacterium (assembly GCA_964547925.1). Taxonomy (GTDB): domain Bacteria; phylum Chloroflexota; class Dehalococcoidia; order Dehalococcoidales; family JAFGLR01; genus JAFGLR01. The sequence continues at coordinate 14,089 of CAZJQF010000019.1, read as the reverse complement.
GCTGGAGTCTGAGATATATCTGTTACTTCCATGTCCACAATGAGTTTCCGACATAATTCCAGAGGGTGGCGATGATAATACCGATAGCTTGAGCGATGATATCGTTAATACCGATAACATGATGGAAGAGCCAGAGAGAACCCAGCTGAATACCGACACCGATAAGGCTTATAAAGTTAAACTTAAGAAGCCGCTTGAGGAAGTTGGCGAGCCCCTTGCCTCGTTTATCCGAAAAAGTAAAGAAGTCGTTAAGTATGAAGTTGCTGATGATAGAAAGTTCGACGGCGATGGCGGAGGCTATTAAGTCCAGATACCCCTGGCCGAGACCGGCAAATCTGGTCAGCAGGGTATAGACTCCTAAATTGACCACCACCCCGCTCAACCCGACCCCGATGAACTTCAAAAACCGCCAGTGCTCGCCCTTACGCTTCATCAGGCTCCAGATGTGTTTCAGGTACTCGATTTGCTGGTGGAAGTTAAGCTTGCTGGTGCCTTTGGTACGTAATGCGAAGATAAACGGGACTTCCACGGCTTTACGGACATTACCCATATACAGGGTTTCCAGCATAATTTTCCAGCCGATAGGCTTGAGTTCGACACCTTCCACCACCTCTCTTTTCAGGGCAAAATAACCCGAGGTGGTATCTTTAACTGCGCGGGACGAGGACAGTAAAATATGGCTGATAACAATGGCGCCTTTAGAGATGATTTTACGGGTGGTGCTCCAGTTCTCCATACCGCCGCCTTTGACGTAGCGGCTGGCGACGGCCATATCCGCCCCGTCTTCCAGTGCCTGCACTAATTTGGGAATCAAATCCGGCGGATGTTGTAAATCGGCGTCCATCACAACGAAATACTGACCTTTCGCCGCCTTGAAACCGTCGGCAACCGCGGTAGCCAGACCTCTGACGCCTTTACGGACGATGATTCTCACGGGGTATTTAGCAGATAAAGATTGAGCCAGTTCGATAGTGCCGTCGCGGCTGTTATCGTCCATTAAGACGACTTCATATTTATAGCCGGAAAGAACGGAATGGAGTTTTTCGACGAGGGGAATGACGTTATCCTTCTCGTTATAAGTAGGGATGATTATCGATATTAATTTATCCAAGTTTGTCCGAAGCTCCTGAACTAATATACGCCGATGACTTCCGGAACATTACTTGTTATTGTAGCAAAAAATGAAGGCATAGAGTAAAAATTAAAAAATAGATCGGGAATCAATCTTTCCGCATTATCAGTTTAAATGATTCGACGATTATAGCAATTCCGATACCGGCCATAATGATTATCAGGGAGATGCGGAACCAGTGCGAAAATGAGGCACCGGTGAAAATAAAGGGATAAACGGCATAGATTAAGAAAACAACGAAGAGAGCTATTACGCTCATGATTATTTGTGAAAGGTGGCGGAACCACCCCTTATCATAAAACAGGTAGATTAGATTAAAGATGATAGTAGCTCCGATAGAGAGGTTGATTGCCCAGAGAATCGAAAGATAAGCATTGGTCAGAAAAGAGATATGCCAGTTAGGCAGCATGTTGAAGATAAACAGTAAAATGATATTGATGACGATAGCCGCAATATAACCGCTTTTACCGTGTTTCTTTTTCGGAGGGGCTGGTTTACCTGTCTTAGGCATATAACTCCTTATTTTATGGGTGGTTTATAACTGATTCTCACCCTCACCCTAGCCCTCTCCCATCAAGGGAGAGGGGACTAGTGATGAGAAAGTTTAATTAATACGGTTTATTCATTTTACTATGTTAATTAGTCCAATGAGAAGGGGGGATAGCGGTCGGTAATCATTAAAAAGGCATAACCGAGTACGCGATAAAACCAGCGGTAATAGCCGACGACGAAATCGAAGAAGGATTTGGGATAACGACCGGTGAAAAGGATGGCAAACCAGGCGATAATCACGCAGAAACATACCGCAATACTTAAGAAACTAAGCACGACGTAATGCGGGATAGCCAGGAACCACTTTACCAGCGGCATACCGCGTTGCAGTCCTGCTTTGGCATCCGGGTATTCCATATTAAAATGAACGGCCTGTTCTTCATCGGTCGAGGGGTATTCATCCCGGAGTAAAGCCATATAACTGGTAACGCGCAGGCTGAATCTGCTCAAGGCCATGTTCCAATCGAACCACCATTTGGGGTATTTCTGGCGGAAAAGTATCATTAATACAAGTGGTAAGACGATAAGGCTAGCGGATGCCATGGCTACTTTATAAGGATCCTCGCCCCATTCAACAGAACCGGCCAATAATCCGATGACAATTAAAATGGGAATGGCAACAAAAATCCGGAAAAAAGAAGTCAGACGGTTCAGTTTCCGGTCCGGATAATCGACGGACAGAGTAACGGGATAGGACTGAGATTGTACGGCCATTGTTTTACCCTCCTGAGTATCATTAATATTTATTTTCTGACACTAATTATGGGTGTGCCGGAGCGGTGAAACAATAACCTGAAGCATTGTTTTTAACTGGCCGGTCGGCTAGGTAGTATTCTTAAAATACCGCTTTTTGAAATACAGGGCGACATTCACCAGTCCGATGAGCACCGGTACTTCCACCAGCGGGCCGATAACGGCGGCGAAAGCCTGGCCGGAGCCGATACCGAAGACGGCGACGGCGACGGCAATCGCCAATTCAAAATTATTGCTGGCAGCGGTAAAGGCAATTGTGGCGGTACGGCTGTAATCGGCACCGATGCGTTTGCCCATATAAAATGAAACAAAGAACATCAGGGCAAAATAGACTAACAGCGGTACGGCAATCTTCACAACATCCAGCGGCAATTGAACGATGATTTCGCCTTTCAGCGAGAACATTACGATGATCGTAAAAAGCAATGCCGCCAGGGTAATGGGACTGATTTTGGGAATGAATTTACGCTCGTACCATTCGCGCCCTTTGGTTTTCAGGAAGATAAATCGGGTCAGCAGACCGCCGAAGAAGGGAATGCCCAGGTAAATTAAGACGCTTTTGGCGATTTCGCCGATGGTGATATCCACCACCGAACCCTGCAGGCCGAACCAGCCGGGCAAAACAGTAATAAAGACATAAGCGTAAACGGAGAAGAACAGAATCTGGAAGACGGAATTCAGGGCGACCAGCCCGGCGGCGTATTCGGAATTGCCTTTAGCCAGTTCGTTCCAGACTATAACCATCGCAATGCAGCGTGCGAGGCCTATCATTATCAAGCCCATCATATAATCGGGATTCGGCCAGAGAAAACCGAGGAAAAGAATTGCCAGCAGGAACATCAGTATCGGGCCGATGACCCAGTTCTGCACCAGAGACAGACCGACAATTTTCCAGTTACGGAAAACTTTGCCCATTTCTTCATAACGGACTTTGGCAAGCGGGGGATACATCATCAGGATAAGCCCGGCGGCGATAGGAATAGAGGTTGTGCCAACGGAAAAATGGTTAATGAAATCGGCGGTGCCGGGTATAAAATAACCCATACCGACACCCAGTCCCATCGCCAGAAAAATCCAGAGTGTCAGAAAGCGGTCGAGAAAAGACAACCTTCCGGCGATACCTGCAGGTTTATCGGTCATTTTATTTTATCCTTTTTCTTATGACTGAACCAGCCATTTACTCACTCTCAGCCGACAACTCAGCCTCTGGTGTGTTGATGTCTTTCAATTTTTTCCTCTTTAACTTTATCCGGTTCGTATTTATGCCGGTATTCCCGGAATAAAGCAGTAGCGTACTCATTCTTCCCACTTGAAGGAACGTAATTCTGAGCCTCCGTTCTTTTTAGCAACTCTTCTTTGATGGAATTAGCATCGGATAATTTCAAATCGGCTACTTCCCCGATAATTTTATCCAGATTAACAATGCCAACCCGGAAGCCATCGGGCAATGTCATTTTTCTGATGTTAACCGGTTGATTCTCCGGCATGTTCTGTCTCCGTTAATCAGGCTAATTTACACCAACAATATAACAATGAAATATATCCCTACCCCGATTAAAATAACCCCTCCGGCCTTTTTGGAATAAGTAGAAAAGTTGCTAATACCTTTTGAGGCCAGCACCTTTTGGGCAAAGCCCGCTGAGATACCGGCACCGAGTACCAGTACCCAGTGCCCCAGCGCATACGCTAAAAGTAAGCCCCCGCTGTAAAAAATATTCTGTTTCGTGGCGGCAAAGGTCAGGATGACGGCCAGTACCGGTGTTGCACAAGGAGAGGCAACTATACCGAAAAACAAACCAATCAGAAAAGCCCCGAGTAAGGCCTTTTTCCTGGGTAATAATTTCTGTGATAAGCCGATATTCAGGTTCAATTTATCGGAGAAGAACAGATATAATCCCAGCAAAATGACCACCGGCGGTAAAACATACTTCCAGAAACTGCCGACATCACCGAAGAGTCTGCCCAGAGCCCCGGCTATTATGCCGAGAACGGTAAAGGTAACGGTCAACCCCAGCGTAAACATAAGAGAGTACTGGATGGCTTTTTTCTGCGAGCCTTCCGCGTAGCCGCCGACATAGCCGATGACCAGCGGTATCATCGCTAAAACACACGGGCTGGCGCTGGAAATAATCCCGCCTAGAAAGCAGGCAGGGAAAGCCAGCCATCCCTGAGTTTGTACAAGGTCGTTGATAAAATTAATGAAACCTTCCACTATTGGATTCCCATCGATTTCAACTCGTACAAAATGTCCTTTTTAGCAAAAAAACCGGTGTGTCTGAAAACTTCCTTTCCATTGGCTGCAAAAAACACCTGCGTGGGTATGGCCATAATCTTATACTGTTGCGTAAGCACCCTTTGTTCGTATACATCGATGATAACCACGTTCACTATATTTTTATATTCGACTGACAGCTCTTCGAGTATCGGCTTCATTTGTTTACAGGGGACACAGGTATCGGAACCGAATTCGGCGATAGTCGGTTTCCCGTTAGCCAAAGCTTGTTCCAGTGAAATCGATGGGGAACTCGTCGTCCGTGAGCCGGAGGCTGCGATTTCAACAAGCTCGATTTCGAATATTAAATCCTGCCCGGCTAATTCATGGTTTGCATCTATCGTTATCGTCGTTTCAGATATATCGATAATTTTGACTATGATTAAGTTTCCGTCGGTCTGCGTCATCTGCAGCTGCATACCGATTTCAGGTACCAGTCCTTCCGGGAGTTTGTCTTTCTCCATTTCAAATACGAAATCATCACGGTACGGACCGTACGCTTCATCTGCGGGTATGGTAATGGTTTTTGATTCGCCGGGTTTCATCCCGGTGACAGCCTGTTCAAAATCGGCAATTAACTGGCCCTGACCGATGGTAAATTCCAATGGTTCACTACCAACAGATGTATCAAATACGGTGCCATCCAGCAGTTTCCCCGTGTAATGAACTTTTACGGTATCGCCGGTCTTTGCCAGTGCCGGTCCGCCGCATCCGGTCACCAACATTATCACCAGCAGTATCCCGCAAATTAAAGATAAACAAATCCTCTTTGTCATTGTTACCTCTCCAAATATGCTACTATACATAAGTCAAAATAGCCGTCAGCACAATCTTTCGGTTAACCAAGCTCCTTTATCAGCTTCATTACCCTGTATTTTATCTCATCCCGTATCTTTCCGACCTGTTCCGGGGTTTTTCCCTCGGGGTCTTCCAATGCCCAGTCTTCGGTCTCGATGAAGCTTGCCGGACAGACGGCACCTGCTTCGGCTCCGCAGCCCATCGTAATAATTTTGTCAGCTTTTTCAGCTATTTCTAAAGTTAGTGCTTTCGGGATATTGCAGCTGATATCGATACCGGCCTCCCGCATGACTTTAACAACGGTGGGATTCACGCTTTTACCCGGCTGCGTGCCGGCTGAAAAAGCCCTGCCTTTACCTCCGGCCAGTTGATTAAAGAAGGCTTCCGCCATCTGGCTGCGACCGGAGTTATGCACGCATACGAATAATACGGTCTTATTCAATTGTATTTACTTCGAAATGCTTGTTTTTTAACCACCATTCCATAAGGTATCAGATACTAATTATTTACTTTTTTCTTGATTCGCCAGAGCTGTCGTGATAAACGTGGTTATTTCTGCCTTGGTAGGGACTCGTCCCGAAACAACCAGTTTCTCATCGATGACCAGTCCCGGGGTGGTCAGAATGGGATACTCCATAATTTTGTTGATGTCTTTAATATGGTCGATTTCCGCATCTATGCTGAGATCGGCAACCGCATCTTTTGTATTTTTTTCCAGAGCCTGGCATCTGGCACAACCCGTACCTAAAATTTTAATTTTTAACATATTTGTCTCCTGCTATTTTATTTTACGATTAATCCGAATATATAACCCGTAATAGTAGCCATCACGACTACGATAGCCACATACGTAATCATCTTCTTGAAACCCATAATTTTGGTCAGGGTGAACATGGCCGGTAGCGATAAAGACGGACCGGCTAAGAGCAGTGAAAGAGCGGGCCCTTTACCCATGCCTAACTCCATAAAGGCCTTAATGATGGGGACTTCGGTAAGCGTGGCAAAATACATCAGAGCCCCGGCAAAAGACGCGATAAAATTAGCCAGGATATTATTGCTGCCGACCCATCTGGCGATAAACTCCGGCGGGATGACGACGGTTAGAATACCGGCGATGAACACGCCCAGTAATAACCAGGGGATAATGAGGCGGGTGAAACGCCATGTCTCTTTGAGCCAAAATACTATCTCCCCCTTGGTAAACCACCGCCAGAGGATGATGCCTAAAGCCACAAAGAAGACGCCCATGACAATCCAGTTTTTTGCGGCTGCAAAGACAAGTATGCCGACCAGCGAAACCAGGAAAATGACCTGCTGCCAGATACGCTTTCCGGTGGGGTCAACTTGTAAAAGAGCGAATGCCTGAGCGTCTGTTTTGGTTTGTTCTTTACGGTAGATGAAAGCCATAATCAGGCCCACAACTACAGAGAAGACGATGGCTCCGATGGCTCTGGCAATGCCGATATCGTAACCTAACAGTTTTGCCGAATAAACAATGGCAAGGACGTTGATAGCCGGTCCGGAAAACAGGAAAGCAATCGCCGGCCCCAAACCGGCACCCTTTTTATAAATACCGGCGAATAGAGGCAGTACGGTACAGGAACATACCGCCAGAATGGTGCCGGAGACGGAAGCGATGCTATAGGAAACCACTTTCTTTGCCTGCGGTCCGAAGTATTTAAGAATTGCCGCCTGTGAAACAAACGCCGAGATGCCGCCGGCGATAAACAGGGCTGGTACCAGGCAGGTTAGGACATGTAACGACAGATATTCGATTAAGCCGTTAACGCCGCCCCAGAATAATTCGAGCAGAATATCCATCTATTAAACCTGTTCTATCAGTTTGGCTGAGGCCGCTTTGCAGGACGCACCGTGTTTTAAACCGCGGGCGCATCCGGCACCGATACGTTCGGCTTTTGCCAGCCGTTTTTTATCGAAAGCAGCGGTTTTGTTAGTCTTTAAAAATTCCTTGACCGCCTGAGTAAGCAGAGACCGGTAAATCGCATTTTCGGCAATACCGAGAGAATAGAGCGTCCAGAGGCCGTTTTTCCGCATTTTGAGAAAACCGGCATCATAGAGGGTACCCAGACCGCGGGAGGCTTTGGACTGCGATATATCCAGAGCCTGCATTACCTCGCAAACGCAGCATTCCCGTTCCAGTATTAGATTAAGAATGCGTAATCTGGTCTCATCCGACAAGGTTTTACAGGCTTTAACCATATCTCTCATAATACTGCTCTCCTAATATGCATATTACTGCATATATGCATATAGTAACAAGATTAATCCGCAAAATCAAGAATAAAAGAAACAGTTGACAGACTCAAAGCCGGTTAAAAACTATTGACAGACAATCGGTATAGTGATAAGCTTTCGGCAATGTTAAAATAACAGCAGATTACAGGAGTTAGAAAAATGGCGGGAAAGTGGTTCATTGTTGATGCCCATAATCAATTCATTCCGGAAGAAGCGATAAAAAAGTCGGTGGGGATGAAAGTCGACCTGACGGTAATGGGGCCTGCTACCGCGCCTTACCGGAGCTCGATGAATCTGGAGACCAAGCTCAAGGTAATGGATGAAGCCGGCATCGATATGGCGGTAATCCATATGGCCTCCCTCAACTATCTCGGGCTGGAGTTTTGTCAGGCCATGAACGACGGTAATGCCCGGTTAATGCGGGAATATCCTGACAGGTTCATCGGTCTGGCTCATCTGCCGCTGGATACCGCCGGAACCCCTGAATGTTTAAAGGAACTGGAACGGGCGGTGTTGGGACTGGGTTTAAGGGGCATAGCACTGGAAACCAACACGGCCAACACCGTTTTGGGTTCGGTATCGCTGTTCCCGTTATACGAAAAAGTAAGCAAACTGGACGTGCCGGTTGTCATCCATCCGGCTTTTAGCGCGAGACCGATGATTATGGATAAGAAGCCGTCGGCGGAGTCTTTAAAAGCGATGATGTATCAGGCTATCGACGTGGAAATCGATAATACGAGAGCCTGCGTTGAAGCGATGTTCGGGGTCCTCAACCGTTTCCCGGACGTAAAATTTTTAATGCCGCACCACGGAGGGGCATTGCCTTTCTGGCAGGGACGGATGATGAATAGCTTTTTACCGGTCGGCTTCGAACTGCCGGAAAGACTGCAGGGAACCGGCTTGCCGGCCAGAGTCCCGCGTATCCGGGCGGAATTAGGCCTGGATAAAATATGGAAAGATCTTTTCGATAAACTGTATTTCGATACCTCGGGCTTTCAGGGCTGGATGCCGATTACGGAAGGGACGTTAATGAGTGTACGTGCCGACCGTTTGGCCTTCGGCACCGATTACGGTTTTGAAATGATGGAAGCGGTCGATATCAAGGGCTTTATCGATGATATCAAGAAGCTGAAATTGCCGGAAGCAGACCGGCGGAATATCCTCGGGGAGACTGCCCGTACTCTGTTCAAACTGAAGAAGTAAAGCAACACGGTTGCGGGCACAATGAAGTTCCGGAATGACTATCTGATTGTGAAATCGGCATAATCATTATGCTATAATTTTATACGTTCGGGGCGTGGCGCAGCTGGTTTAGCGCGCATGGTTTGGGACCATGAGGTCGGCAGTTCAAATCTGCCCGCCCCGACCATTCGACTCGGTTTTTGGGATATTTAATACTTCGGCGGGTAGGTGGCTTCGGCGGGGGGAATCTGAAAACCGGGCGGCCGGTTGTATAATTCGAGAACCGTACCAAGCGTCTTTTCCGTATCCATATAGGCATAAGCTTCACCGGGTAAATCCCCACTCATCAGAACACCGATTTTATGCTGCTTTAAAGCGGCTACGGCTTTATTGAAATCGCCTACTTCGACGGCGATATGATGCACGCCTTCGCCGTGTTTATCTAAAAATTCCCGGTAGATACTCGGACCGGTCAGCGGCTGAATCAATTCCCACTGGATATTGCCCATCTCCGCGACAGCGATGCGCATGCTGTATTGCACCGGCTTGCCCCTGACTTTCGTGTTGGTCATCCGGGGCGGCTGGAAGGTCATGATATGCCACGGTCCGATGCCGTAAATATCCCAGTATTGCTTCACGGATTTTTGAATATCGGCGACCACCACGCAAATTTGAAGTACTTTATTGATTTTCAGTTTTTCTTTCTTACCCATTTAATTTACCTCCCGGTTTGGAAATTCACTTTTCAGCCAGTCGATAACAGCTTGAACGGCGCGTTCCTCGCGGCGTAGACGGTGCCCGGCGCCCTCGATAAGAACGAGCTTTTTCGGTTCGCCGGCAGCTTTGAACAACGATTCGGCATTCTCAACTTTTACAAGGTCGTCTTTAGTCCCGTGGACTATCAATAAAGGCCGCGGGGCTATTTTGCCGATATCCCGGATAGCGGCGGCTTCTTTGAAGCCATCTACCCATTGTTCTATCGATGGAGGGAAACCCGGGTCGCGGATAATACCGATTTTGCGGAAATACTGAATGGTCGGTACGGTGTCTTTGCCGATAAAGGAAAGCTCGGCGGGACAGGCGCAGGCGACTACGGCGGCGATTCTCTCATCATGGGCAGCGACACAAACAGCCACCGCCGCCCCGGCACTGTTGCCGACTAATACCACGTGTTTACGGTCCACTTCCGGCTGCTGCCATAAATAATCGATAGCGGCTCTTAAATCACGCAGCCAGCCGCTGATGTCGAAGTTACCCTCGCTGTTCCGCGAGCCGCGGAAATTGAAGAAAAAAGTAGTAAAACCTTCACGGCATATTCTTTCCGCTAAAGCCGGATAGCCGCCGTGGCCCGGTTCAACGATACCGGAAGGAACGCCATGACAGATACAAACGGCAGGATAAGGAGGCTTATTTCCCGGTACATAAAGCTCCCCGGCGATTTTTAGATTATCGATAGTTAGAATTACGTCTTTTTTTATCATCATTACCTCTGAAACTCTAATTTCTAAGCACGAAATCCTAAATAATTCCCAATTTATAAATTTAACTGAATCAAAGTATTTTTAACTGTAATATTAATGTTTGTATATTATTTAGAGATTAGATATTAGTATTTATAGTTTATTCAGTAATACCAGAAACTCGATATTGCCTTCTGCTCCTGTAATCGGAGATGTTATCAGACCGCCCAAGCGGAAGCCGTTATCGGTGAGCCATTTCACAAACCGTCCGATAACCAGAGCGTGAATAGCCTCATCTTTTATAATACCGCCTTTACCGACCTCTTTTCTCCTGGCCTCGAATTGCGGTTTGAGCAAAACGACCAGATAGCCGTTATCCTTTAATATATCATTTATTGCAGGAATTACTTTCTCGACTGAGATAAATGACAAATCGATGGTAGCTAAATCGACTTTCTCCGGCAACTCAAGCGGATAGCGGGCGTTGACCTGTTCCATAACGACCACCCGTTTATCCTGTCTGAGGCGGTAGTCTAATTGTCCGTAACCGACGTCGACAGCGTAAACTTTTACCACTCCGTGTTTTAGAAGGCAATCGGTAAAACCGCCGGTAGAGGCCCCGATGTCCGCGGCGACCTTGCCGGAAACATCGAGTTGAAATTCATGCAGAGCGTGGTCCAGTTTGAGCCCGCCCCGACTGACGAAGGGCGGCGGCTGCTTTAGAACGATCTCCGCATCGTCCGGTATGAGAGTGCCCGGCTTGGTAACCGGCTGCCCGGCCACGGAAACCTCGCCGGCCATAATAAGGGCCTGAGCCTTGGTCCGGCTTTCCGCCAGACCGCGGTCAACCAATAAGGTATCGATACGCTGTTTGGGCATTTTTACAGTTTAAAGTTTACCGTTAAAAGAGAGTGGTTTACAAGCTTTTATCAGCAGTCAGCTACCAGCTTTCAGTTTATACAAATGATTACTTTATTGTCATTCTGAATTCTTCACTAAAGGTGAAGATGAAGAATCTCGCCAATCTCTTTACCGAGGCCGCCTGCCATTTTAATATTTCATGTGTAGAATAGGTATAACCCACTACCTTTGTTGATTACTGAGATGTTACCTTGCATCTTTTATGGATACTCTTGCAGTTCATCATATTTATATACTAGTTCGACGCCGGCTTCCGCCAGTAGTTTTTCACTCTCTTCGGCAAGCTGATATTTACGCTCGCAAACTACCCTTTTTATCCCGCAGTTAATCAGCAGCATGGCACAAGTCCGGCAAGGGGTCATTCTCTGGTAGAAAGTGGCACCTTCAATAGAAACCCCTCTTTTAGCAGCCTGGCAGATAGCATTCTGTTCCGCATGCACTGTTCGTACACAGTGCTCGCTTATCTTCCCGTCTTCTTGAATTACTTTCTTTATTAAATGGCCGACATCATTACAATGAGGCAGCCCGGCGGGAGCTCCGACATATCCTGTTGCCAACACCTGTTTATCCCGGACAATCACGCAGCCGCTCTTAGCTCGATTGCATGTCGCCCTCTTTGAGGCGGCATCGGCTAACTCCAGAAAATATTCGTCCCAGGATGGACGTTGATTCTTTTTGCCCTTATCAGTCACGGTTATCTCCTCCGCAGGTTAAGAATATTTCTCAGGCTTTAACCTTAGTTACTTTCCCGGATTTTACTTTCGGCGAACCGGGGACGCGGTATTCGCTGATATCGACTTCCGGTAAAGCTATTTCCTCCGGTTTTTCTACTTGCGGCACCCATTCGTACGGGACGCGGTAAGCCCGGTAAACCATACTGGATTTGCGGGACGGGGGAGCCGGTTTCGGGGCGTTTTCCCCCGGCGGCATCATACTGCTGATATAAGGGCTGATATACTCCCAGACAATTTCGTATTCGGGGGTTACTTCGATAATACGCCCGGAGGCTCCTTCGGTGATAAGCGTATTGCCGTTGGGCAGCCGCTGTGCCGAGCTGATGAAATTACTGAATAACATCCCTCCATTTATCGAGCCGGCCGGGCCTTGTATTTTGGGCGGATATTGCCAGACGGCTTTGAGGGTAACCGGGTCGAACTCTAATACCCGCGAATAGTCTCTCAAAGCATTGTTTAGTCCGAGGGGTGCTCCGGGGTTAGGGGCACCGTAGCCGGCCGAGCCGCCGTTATCGAAAAGGAGGATGTTGCCGGCGCCGGGTAAGCCCTTCGGGACCATATGGACAAGATGCTGCCCGACTATTTGTCCCAGTTCTCTTAACGCCGGATTGGAGTAATAATCCGGCCCGACCTGCCAGACGATTTTACCGGTCTTCCGGCTGACGATAGCCATTATATTCGAGGAACGGCTGCTGAAAATGATGTTTTTCGGGTGAAAACGCTCGTCGCCCTTGTCATACCATTTATTAGGCCCGAGCCAGGATATGGCATTGATATGCATCCAGTCGCCGTGCTCGCCGCCGGCGTTTTTCATTACAGTGGGATTGCGGTAGATGGTGTTTTTTGCCTCTTCACCGAAGCCCAGTTCTGCGAAATGCTCGCTGCAGAGCCATTCCCAGACAATTTTGCCGTCCCAATCGACTTCGATGATGGTATCGTCGAGCAGCGACCGGCCGCTTATATCGGGATTCCGGAGGTTTTTATGGCTCAAGATGAGAGTATTACCTTTATCGGTATAAGGAAGCATTTTCGGTGCGTAATAGCCTACGGGATTGCCTTCACGCTGGTAATCGTGGTGCTGGCGGGACATCCACACCGGCTTATACTCCGGGTCTTTGATGTGTTCATATTTATGGAATTTCCAGACTATTTTGCCGTTCCAGTCCACCTGGACTACGTCGAGCATATCCTGAAAACCGAATTTAGGGTCCCGCATACCGGTACTGCCGAGAATATAGCCTCCGGGCAGCATTTTATTCGGGAAGCCGTTCAGCCCCTTCCATGTATTTACGGCGTTGCCGTTCATATCGATTAAGACAGCCGCTGCGTCCGGGCCGTTCATACGGGTTTGAAACACGGTGAAGCCATTCCAGCATTTTCCGGGTTTGTAAATGGTAGTTCCCATAGGATAGACGGTTGCAGCCATAGTCAGCCTCCTGCTTAAAATATTACCCGGTACTTACTTTCCGGATTATAATGGGGAGATTTTACCATAATATTTTAAATAATTCACGTATTAAAGATTTAGGCTCGAAAAAATAATTGCTAAATGGTTTGGGACGCTATTGACAACGTTTTGAGGACTGTGTTATGATTTCAAATGTTCGATATGATGAACTTAGAGACATAGGTAAGCGCCTGAGGTGATTTAGCCAAACGCAAAGCGGCTTGGCGGGAATCGCCAAGCCGCTTTCTTATGCCCAAAAAAAGCACATTAACAACTGAATATTGAAGAGTTGACAAAACAGAAAGTAATAGTAAGTAATAGTAAAACTAACTAATACCAGGTCTGAAGCAGGTCAAGCGTTAAGAGCACATGGTGAATGCCATGGCATCAAGGGCCGATGAAGGGCGTGGCACAACTGCGATAAGCTTCGGTGAGCTGTTAAGCAAGCTTAGCCGGAGATACCCGAATGGAGCAATCCGTTCCGGCAAAACCGGATCACCTCTTACCGAACACATAGGTAAGAAGGAGGCAAGTGGGAGAAGTGAAACATCTCAGTACCCCGAGGAAAAGACATTATTCCCT
>CAZJQF010000018.1:9974-25108 GCA_964547925.1 uncultured Dehalococcoidales bacterium | reverse complement strand
AACAAGTCATTATGGTGAAAACTAAGTGATAACCCCGTAAATACTCCGGGAAATTTTAATAATATAATTATATTTATTTATATTATCATATTAAGGGTTAAATAGCATTAGAATATTTGTCTATGCATGGGAAAACATGGGAATTTCAAAACAAAGTAATAGGTAATATTGCTTTTATGACATTTCCCCGGAAAACATCGATAACTAAGTTGTTTTCCATCTCTCGATAAATTTAGCTTTCACTTCCGGATTTACCCAGCCCTGAGGCCATTGTCCCGACATAATCCTGATTACTTCTTCAGCCGGACGGCGGGCTTGCTCATCCCATACCTGGTCCGAATAGTGACCTGAATGACCGGTCAGGATTACGTTATCCAAATTAAGCAGCGGGTTGTCTGAATTTACCGGTTCCTTCGCCAGAACATCCAGTCCCGCTCCGGCTATGTCACCCCGGACAAGCGCGTTATACAGAGCGCTTTCATCAATCACCGCGCCGCGTGAAGTATTAATAATAAAAGCAGTCTTCTTCATCAATTTAAGCTGCTCGACGCCCAGCATGTTCCGGGTACTTGGGGTCAAAGGCGTGTGAATTGAAATAAAGTCGGATAGTTTCAGTAAACGGTCAAGCGGGGCTGCTTCTACCCCGATTTGCTCCATGACACCGGCCGGCACGAAGGGGTCATAGGCTAAAACCTTCAGACCGAAGGCTTTTGCCTTAGGGACAACGGTCCTCGAAATCGCTCCGAATCCGATGAGTCCCAGTGTAAGTCCGCGGATTAACGAGATTCCCCGCCACATTTCCTGCATTTCGCGGCCGTGAAAAACAGCCCACTTGCCCGCTCTTACCATTTTGTCCAATTGCAGTATTTTACGAGAACACGCCAAAAGCAAGGCCATTGCGTGGTCGGATACTTCGTCCACCGAGAGACCGGGTATATTGGCGACACAAATACCGAATTCCGTAGCCGCCTTCACATCGATATTTTCATAGCCGACCTTTGGCGTGACTATCAACCGGCAAGATTTGAGGCTGCTTATAACTTTTCTGGTGCATGGTTCGCCCCGGGCAATCAAGGCGTCTGCATCTTGCGCTATCGAGATAACGTCATCTTCAGTCGGCGAGGGACGTTCAATATACTGCACCCCATGTTTTAATAAAGTTTCCTTGTCTATCTCGATGGGGGGTACACTGGTATACACAACCTTGAACTTCATAATCTTCTCCTCGCCATGTATGTATACAAATACTCTCGCCTGACGTGTTTGAAGCCACTCTAAAGAAGTTTTTCACGGCGCAATCGAGAGCTTCGGTAAACGACCCGGTTTACTGTTCAACAGTGCAGAACAGTAAACCGGGTCAACTACTTACTTTTTCTGTTCTATGGGTGAGGCTGATTACCGGGGCCGGGTCCACCGGGACCTGGCCGTGGTCCGCCGGGACCGAACTGAGGCCCGCCGGGTCCAAACTGGGGTCCGCCGGCACCGGGCCGGGGTCTGCCGAATCCCATCGGCTCGTAAACAGGCACCTCACCGGTATTTTTCCGTACATATTTATCCGGGTAAGCACCGGGCAGCGGCACATTTTGGGCAATAAGTTGTTTCCTGAGTGACGCAAAGTCCACTTTTCTGGGGGTGACGCCCTGTTTAATAGATAATGCTGCAGCCGCACCGGCAGCCTCACCAAAAGCGATGCAATGCGGTATCAAATTAAAGGCGTTATTAGCCTCTTGGTCGGAAGAGAAAGCACGGCAGGCTACCAGCATATTTTCGACACCCGCCGGTAACAAGGACCGGTAAGGAATAAAAGTAACCGGATGCTTTAATGATATCTCGCCTCTGTCAAGGTCGGGGAAGATAGCTATAGTATCTTCAAAGGGTTCATTACTGAGCAGGTCCTTTGAAGTAACCATATAATCACCGTGAACTCTCCGGGCGCCTCTGGTGCCCAGTTGCGGACAGGATAATACGATAAAGCTTTCCTCAAAACCGGGAAGATTCTTCTTGAAGAAATCATAAGTCAAAAGCATTTTTTCACGGCCGAGAAATTCGACGCGTGTCAGTTCCTCAACGTCTATCTGGCTGGAGGTGGCATAACGCGGATGTATCCAAATGACATGCTCCTGGTGTTTTAAGTTGCTTCTGAAGAAACCGGGGTTGCCGCCTTTTAGCATCAGCTCCTTCATCAATTCGCCCCACTTGAGCGGATTAGTTTTACGGAAATCGTCCACTCTGGTGAGATTGACGCCATCGATCCAGAAGCATAAAGACAGGTTGGCAATCCTGATACGAGGGTCGATATCGGTATCGAATCCGGCCGGGGTAAAGGGCAACAAATCGCCGTCACCGGTAGAATCGATAACTACTTTGGCCATGACCGCCTGACGACCGGATTTACTTTCGAAAACCACGCCTACCGCTTTATTGCCGTCCATAATCGGCATCGTGCCCCATGCGTGAAGATAGGTCTTGACCTTGGCCTCGTTAACCATATCGTTTAAAATGCATTTCGATATCTCTGCATCTATCATCGCGGCATAGATAATAACGCCTTCGCGGACGGTGAAGAAGGACCGCTCATTCCAGTACGATGTCAGTCTTCTATCGTTAGAACCCCAAATCTCTTTGGGCGGATAAGCCACGGCTTCTCTCGGCTCTAGCCTTTCAATCCATTCCTGAGTGATGCCGCCGATTTGCATTACGCCGGAAAAATCCGATAAATTGGGGATAATTGTCACCAAACCGCCGGTGCCCATACCACCGAGGTGCCCGTATCTCTCTATGAGAACCGTATCGGCACCATTGCGTGCGGCAGAAACAGCCGCGCCGATACCGCCGGGCCCGCCTCCCACAACAACCACGTCACACTCGCGAACAACATTAATTGTTTTATTAGGTTCCGGAATTGTTCTAATTACTTTAGCCAAGCTAAGCCTCCTTTTATACTCTTCCGACTTATCTTTCAAACCACGAATATAGTTTATTGAATGTGGCTCAGACTGTTTCTCAACATGAATATCCGGTTATATATACCGGCGCGGTGCGGGCACACCTGATTATATTCTCTTTTCCAATGTTTAAGCAACACCTTTCTTGACTATCTATCCGCAGGTGCTATAATACATAAAATTGGACATTTTAAGACATCGGATTCACCGTTAAGAAATATTGGTAAGGAGGCAAATCAACATGGCAAGATACCCGGCGAATTTTACTATCGAATACCCGGAGAAACTGTCGCGGGGCTGGGTTGTGGTTAAGGCTCTTCTTGGATGGGCATACGTTGGTATTCCTCATGGCGTCGTTCTGTACTTCTATCAAATTGCAGTGATGGTCATTACTTTTGTTGCCTTCTGGATAGTTCTTTTTACCGGGAAATACCCTAAAGGCCTGTTTGATTTTGTGGTTGGGTATATAAGATGGAGTAACCGGGTTAATACCTACCTATATTTAATGTGTGATGAATATCCTCCCTTTACTACCGAAGAATAACAACGAACCGGTTGCTTTATTGCCACCCGCCCCCGCACTTTCGCCGCGATGGCACGTTTATGCCATTTTAATTGCCCTCGCCGGCGGACTGTTCGGCATTTTGGGCGCCGCCTGGAATGAGTTTTTTCACGGCGACTTGCTGGTGGCTTTTGTGGCGGCGCCTATTTTTGAAGAAGTCCTGAAGCCTTCCGGACTTTACATTTTGCTGGCGAAATGGCCGCGGGTATTACGGACGCATTTATACACGGCGATGCTGGCGGCACTGGGCGGTCTCGCTTTCGGTATCATCGAAAGTGTGCTCTACGTAGTCGTTTTTGTTTTTGAACCGAGCACTCCGTTAATTATTTGGCGCTTTACGGTCTGTCTGGCTTTGCATACGGTTTGCAGTTTTATCTTCGGTTTCGGTATCGATTGGAAACTGGCGGCGGGAGTCCGAGGACAGTTGAAATTTCTCTCCAGCGGCAAGAGGTTTTTCATCGCGGCAATGGCTTTGCACAGTGCTTATAATATATTGGTCACTGTTTTCGCGGATAAGATGGGATTCTGATAAAATGTGTAAGCATTGAAATGAAAAAAGTCTTGACATGGCAGAAAATCGGCATCGCCGAATTGACACGGCCTTCGGTCGTAACCTTGTTAATCGCGAATATTTTGCCGCTTTTCGGCGTGTTTTTACTGCACTGGAGCATCTTCCCTCTGCTGGTGGTGTTCTGGCTGGAAAACGTCATCGTCGGCGTGTTTAACGTTTTGAAAATGCTGGTTGCCTCGCCGGCTTCCGGAAAAGCGTGGGCTTCGAAGGTCGTTGCAATTCCGTTTTTCTGCTTCCACTACGGTATGTTCACCTTCGTCCACGGCATTTTTGTTTTCCTGATGTTCGGCGGATTGATGATGGACAATCCGGAGTTTCCCACGCCGGGGAATATAGCATATGTTTTCGATTATTACCAGCTCTGGTGGGCGGTGCTGGCATTATTTATCAGCCATCTGGTTTCTTTTGTCCTCAATTACATCGGCAGCGGCGAATACAAACAGGCCAACATCAACGGCCTGATGGGTGAGCCTTACGGCCGGGTGGTTATCCTGCACGTTACGATTATCCTCGGGGCCTTCCTCATCGGCATCTTCGGCGCCCCGGTCTTTGCCCTGATACTGCTGATTGCCCTGAAATTAGTCGTAGATATCCAGGCTCACTTGCGGCAGCATAAGAAGTATGAGGAGAAGGAAGAAGAAGAAAAGGTTGAGGTGGAAAGTGATACTCGAGGGTGAATGGTAAAATATTTAAACAGTATATTTATTGTTCTCGCGTTAAGCGGTATTATCTTGTTTTCTGCATGTAATATTGCGCGCAGCGGAGTTGAAAAACGGCTTCAAACAGTTCAAGAAAAAACACCCTTCACGATTGTTACACCGACTTATTTGCCCAAGGGAATGTCTCCATCCCGGCTTTCTATCGGAGAACCAAGCCCCGGATTTGCCGCCGGGGAGGTCATGATAATATTGCAGTACCAAGGTTATGTGCCGGAAAAATCTATCATAATTACTGAAATGAACCGTGAAGTAATTAGGTTCGCAGACCCGAACAACCCATTAGATACTACTTTTTATATTAAGAGCATCCAGATATCAAAGTCAGAGGGAAATTTTGTCAGTATTGAATACAGGAGTTTTTCATTTAATTGGAATATTGAAGGAATAAATTATCACGTAACAATTAGTGGATATGATGAAGAAGAATGTAAAAAAGTCATTAGCTCGATGATTCCTGAAGAAAACTAAATACACGTTGATAACATATAGCGAAGGTCGTCGCTTTTCTAATAATAACAAATTATCTCTTTTTGGGTAATTACCATTTTCCCCATTTTTCTCTTCCCTAATATTATGTTAAAATGTAGTTTGTGTTTACGGTAGGAATATTAACTTTAAGCGATAAAGGCTCCCGCGGCGAGCGTGAGGACATCTCCGGTCCGACGATTCAGCAAATCGTCACCACGGCGCTGGACTGCCAGGTCGTGAAATACGAGATGATTCCGGACGACCTGGAATTAATTACGACGAAGCTGGCTGACTGGTGCGACCAGGGCGGTATCGATGTTATTCTGACCACCGGCGGCACGGGCCTTTCAACCAGAGATGTTACACCGGACGCAACACTCTGTGTTATCGAAAAAGAGGTCCCGGGCATTCCGGAAGCCGTCCGGATGGGCACTTTAGCGAAAACACCTACGGCTATCCTGAGCCGGGCAGTGGCGGGAATCCGGAAAAAGACATTAATTATCAATATGCCGGGCAGCCCTAAAGCTGTCAAGGAAGCTCTGGAAATTATCGTGCCGGCTTTACCCCACGCCGTGGCGATTTTAAAAGGTGAGTTTACCGAACACGAGATTAAGTAATACAACAGTCTAGTTCCCTCTCTCTAACTCTCTCCCATAGAGGGGCGAGAGGACTAGAGTGAAATTTTGACATTTGAGTTAGTGAAGTGATAATCGATGTTTTAACGCTGTTTCCGGAGATGTTTCCCGGCTTCGTGAATACGAGTATTCTGAAGCGGGCGATTGATAACCGTCTCGTAGTTATCAATACGCACAATTTCCGGGAATTTGCCCATGATAGACACCATACGGTGGACGATACGCCTTACGGCGGCGGCAGCGGGATGGTGCTGAAACCGGAACCTATCTTCGAGGCCGTCGAAGCGTTAAAACCGGAGGGCGCTCCGGTGATACTGCTTTCACCGCAGGGACGCCTGTTTAACCAAAAAGTTGCCCAAGAGCTATCCAAATATGATAGAATAGTTCTTGTCTGCGGGCGCTACGAAGGCGTCGATGAGCGTGTCCGCGAGCACCTGGCCACCGATGAAATAAGCATCGGCGACTATGTATTGAGCGGCGGCGAGCTGCCCTCGATGGTGATTATCGAGTCGGTCGTTCGTCTTTTACCCGGGGTGCTCGGTTCGGAGGAGTCCGCTCTGGACGACTCGCATGCGGCCGGGTTGCTGGAGTATCCCCAGTACACGAGGCCGCCGGTATTCCGCGATTGGGCGGTGCCGGAGGTGTTACTTTCGGGCAACCACGCAGTGATTGCGAAATGGCGTAAAGAGCAGTCGATCCGGCGTACAACGGAACGGCGTCCGGATTTGATGGCTAAAGCAGAAGCGGGTCCGGAAGCAGTTAAACTGCCGGCCAAAACCCGGAAAAAATAAATATTAGAGAGTTGAAAACAATGGACATGTCAGCAGCAGTCGAATTAAAAAGAAACGCTAAAATCCCCGCCCTAACCTCCGGCGATACGGTCAAGGTTCACGTCAAAGTTAAAGAAGGCGACCGCGAGCGTGTGCAGGTCTTCCAGGGCGTAGTGATTCGTATTAAAAAAGGGACTACCGGCAACTTTACCGTCCGGAGAGTCGCTTACGGTATCGGTACCGAGCGTACCTTCCCCGTTAACTCCCCGATGGTGGATAAAGTCGAAGTAACCCGGCACGGCAAAGTACGCCGGGCCCGTCTTTTCTACTTACGCGGACTGACCGCGAAGAAAGCCCGTCTGAAGGAAAAGAGAGTCTTGATCGAATCGGAAGTTCCGGCAGAAGTCGAAACTACGATGACTGCCGCAGAAGTTGCTCCCGCAGCAGAAGCAGCGGCACCGGTTGCCGCCGTAGCGGAAGCTCCCAAAGCGCCGGCAGCAGCTGCTCCCGAAGCTCCTAAAGCCGAGGCTCCTAAAACGGAATCTGCCCAGCCTGCACCGGAAGCCGAACAGAAGCCACAGTAAATTAACCGGAGTGCCCGATGGGGTATGCTGAGGTTAGCGTTAACTCGCCGGTTTCCCGGCGGCAATCATTCAGTTATGCCATACCCCCGGGCTTATCCGTAGCCATCGGGCAAGCCGTCTTTGTCCCCTTCGGTGCGAAAACTTTACAGGGCATTGTTGTTGAACTTACCGAACTGCCCGCTGTAGAACAAACCAAAGATATTTCCGGCGTTATCGAATCTAAACCTTTATTATCTTCCGCACAAATAGGCTGGGCGAAGTGGCTCAGCGAGTATTATCTCGCGCCATTATGGGACTGCGTCTCTTTAATGCTGCCGCCCGGTTTCGAACGCCGGGTATTGACCTTTTTTGCTCTCTCCCCAAATCAGGAATACGATAAATCCGCGCTTACTCCCGACCAGTTAAAAGTTTTAGAAATGATAAAGGACAGCCCAAAAACCGGGTTGAAGGAACTGGAAAAGCAGCTGGGGCAGCGGAAAGCCCGGAATATCACCAATCAACTCTTAAACAACTTCTTACTCGTCCGTACTTATGAATTTGAACCGGTCAGAGTCAAACCCAAATTGGTTCCCTGTGTCAATTTGCTCGTTAGTCCGGCAGAGGCTCTGGCCGAATCCGGGAAATTGCCCAAAAGAGCAGCCAAACAGGCGGTGCTGCTGGAATTACTGGCCGGGGAAAACCGGGTTTTACCTCTGGCGGAAATCAGGAAAATTACCGGTATTACTTCGGCAGCCCTGAAAAAGCTGGCCGAAAGAAAATTGGTAGAGATTAAAGAAATCGAAGTCCGGCGTGAGCCGCTGGCCGGTCAGCAACTGGCACTGTCCTTACCGCTAGCTTTGACTAACGACCAGCTAACCGCTTTAAATACCATTAAAACCAGCCTGCAGACCGGAAAACCGGACGTTTTTCTTTTGCACGGGGTTACCGGCAGCGGCAAGACGGAGGTCTATTTACAGGCACTGGCGGAGGCTGTCAGGCAGGGAAAACGCGGTATCGTGCTGGTTCCGGAGATTTCCTTAACGCCGCAGACTATCGAGCGTTTTGCCGCCCGTTTTCCGAACCGTGTGGCCGTCCTGCACAGCCGGCTTTCGCTGGGGGAGCAGTTCGACGAATGGCAGCGCATCAGAAACGGCGAGTTCGACGTCGTTATCGGACCGCGCAGTGCCCTTTTCGCACCCCAGCCGGACCTTGGACTTATCGTTATTGATGAAGAGCACGAGTGGAACTATAAGCAGACGGAAAATTCGCCCCGGTATCATACCCGGGATACGGCCGTTAAGTTTGGGGAATTAACCGGTGCTACCGTAGTGCTTGGGAGCGCCACGCCGGATGTTGAGAGCTATTATCATGCTTTGAACGGCGATTATAAATTACTGCAATTACCGGAAAGAGTGACGCCGGTGGCCGGTTGGCCGCTGCCGGAAGTCGAAATCGTCGATTTGAAACAGGAGTTATTATCGGGCAACCGGAGTATTTTCAGCCGTGCTCTCGAACAAAATACGAAAGAATCGGTCGCCCGGGGCGAACAGGTGCTTTTCTTCCTGAACCGGCGTGGTGGAGCCACGTTCGTCCAGTGCCGCCGCTGCGGCTTCGTGATGCGGTGCAAGCGGTGCGATGTCAGCCTGACCTACCACTCCGATGAAAACAGTCTGGTCTGCCACCAGTGTAACCGCCGGACGCCGGTGCCGGCCGTCTGCCCGCGGTGTGCCAGCCCGCGGATTAAATACGTCGGCATCGGCACGCAGAAGCTGGAAGAATCCGCTGCTGCTGCGTTTCCGGAAGCAAGATTACTGCGCTGGGATAGTGATGTTACCCGGCAGAAGCATTCTCATACGGAAATTCTGGATAAATTCCGCAGTCACCAGGCGGATATCCTCATCGGCACGCAGATGATTGCCAAGGGACTGGATTTACCTCTGGTAACACTGGTGGGGGTTATCAATGCCGATATCAGTCTGAATCTGCCGGATTTCCGGGCCGGGGAACGGACTTTCCAATTGCTGAGTCAGGTAGCCGGACGGGCGGGGCGGGGCTTCAAAGGCGGCAAAGTGGTCGTTCAGACTTACGAACCGGAAAACTATGCCGTCCGGGCCGCCGCCAAACACGATTATAGGTTGTTTTATGAAACAGAAATTGCTTACCGGAAGCAGTTAAATAACCCACCGTTTACGCGGCTGGTCAGTCTGACTTTTACTCATCCGAACGATAACCGCTGCCGGGAAGAAGCGGAACGGCTGAAAAAGGTAATCGAAACGGAGAGGGATGCCCGGGGCTTGGCCGATGTAGGTATTATCGGGCCGGCGCCGGCATTTATACAACGCCTGCGCGGCCGTTACCGCCGGCAGATGATTATCCGCGGCAATAATCCTGCAAAATTCCTGGGTGAAATAGATATCCCGCGCGGCTGGATAATAGACGTCGACCCGGTGGGAATCTAACACTGTAGACTTATAATTGTGAACTGTAAACTATTTGATTATCCCGTTTACGGACAGGGTCGCCATTAACAGTGCAATAAAATTCCAGAGAGAGTGCATGAAAATGGTGCTCCAGAGGGATTTGGTTTTAATCCGGACAATACCGAAAACGATACCCATTATCAGTATCGATATTATGCCGAACCAGCCGTAGAAATGAAGCGCCGCCCAGCCGATTGCCGTAACCGCCACCGCTCCCGCGGCACGCATACGGGTCTGTTTGAAACCGACGAGAAGAAAACCGCGGAAAAATATCTCTTCGAATAACGGAGCAAAAATGACGACCGCTACCCATAATAAAGCCGGGTAGGTTGCAGTAACAAGCATGTTTGTAGTGGAGTCCGTGTCCTCCGATAGGTTAAAAACCATTTCCACGACGACGGTCAGGGCAACCATCAAAATGACGATTCCCAGTAATGCGAGGTAGGTTTTACCGGATATCGCTTTCAATCCCAGGTATTCGCGGATGCCGGCCCCTTTGTGTATTTTTATAAAGAGAATGATTAACCCGATGCCGAAAATAGCTGAAGCGATGGTCGCGTACGAAATCAAATCTCCGTTTAAAGCCAGGTTCATAATGTCGTCGAAAGTGTCCGGCAGAGCTCCGGAGAATAACTTCGGCAGGATATAGACCATTGCCACCACCGTCTGGGCGATGGCGAATACCGCAAAAACGGCAATCCCCAGAGCGAATGTCAGCCAGCCGCTCCATAAGCCGGAGTCCGGCTTAGAGGGTGTTATTTCCGGCGGGACAGGTTGCGGTGTACCCGTCGGTTGGATGTCAGGTTGCTGCATCATGCGCCCGTTCCCTTTTGCTAAAAATACTTTTACAGGGACATTATGCCCTGATAATACCACGAATTAGTCATTTTTTGCCATTCGGCAATCTGCCTGGGCGTTAAAGTCATCGGACAATAAAGGAATTACCGGTAATAACCGTGCCGATGAAAAGGTCTGTTTTAAAAAATTTCCCGGCAGCATCTACCCAAAAAGTTGACTTTAGTGGTATAATGTTATGTTAGCTGTATTTATCAAGGGGGTGATATACCGCGGGACGCATAACACATGAAGAGATTAGTTGTATTGTTCTGGTTGGCGGTAAGAGCATACGGCTGGGGCGTGACAAGGCTTTAGAACCTTTTGGCCTGAGTAACCTGACAGAACGGGTTTTGTCCCGCCTTAGTTCATTTAGTAGTGATATTATTCTGGTGGTGAACGCCGGTCAATCCTATAATCAGTTTACCCGATTCCCGGAACTCAGGTTTGCTGTCGATATTTTCCCGAATAGGGGTCCGTTGGGAGGCATTTATACAGGTTTAACCGCTTCTACCTCTGTTAAGAACCTGGTAGTTGCCTGTGATATGCCGTTTCTCAATGTAGATCTATTGAACTATATGGTAGCCGGAGCGGACGGATATGATATTGTGGTGCCGCGTTTTAAGATAGGGACGGAAAATTTACACGCGGTATATTCGAAAAGATGTTTGCCGTGTATCGAGGAATTACTTAAAAAAAATGAACTCAAGATATTTAAGCTTCACTCGGAGCTGAAGGTCAGGTATGTCGAGGAGGCTGAGATAGACCGGTTCGACCCGGACCACTTGAGTTTTTTAAACGTAAATACCGAGGCTGATTTAAAAAAAGCTAAAGAATTGTTAAAGCGAGAGTAAACCGCTGAAATCGAGCGGTATGAATATGATGATAGAAATCAGTAATATAGAGGCTTCCGATGAGCCGCTGCCGAACAGGCGGAGGGCATTATAATGATTCTTGAAGCCTCTCAATTTGCATTCGAAGCACCCACAGCTATCTCCCGAGCCCGCCGGGTGTTGATAAAACCGTGCGCCGTTTACCCCTCGCCTTATCCGGTCAGTACCAGCCCCCAGCTTCTGGCCCAGATAATCCAGGGCATCCGCAAGGTCAGCGATGCCGATATCGTGATTCTGGAAGGTACGCCGGACGGTTCGCCGGTCCAGCCTAATTACCAGGCCCTGAAATACGATTTTCCCAGGGTGCTGATGCTCGACGTTAAAGATTCGATATGGGTCGAGGTGGAAAATCCCCTGACCAAGCCCCTGATGGTGCCGACTTTCTGGGTGCCTAACGTTATTTTATCCAGCGACTACCTGATTGCCGTTACTCCGTTAAAGGTAATCAATAACGTCCCGTATCTGACATTGATGAACCTCCTCAGTCTGCTGCCCGCTAGTAAGTATACCAGTAAGACCGGTTGGGATACGCTTTACAGCCTGGGTATGGAGAAAGTTATCGCCGACCTTTATTTCACCCTGCCCTTTGACCTGGGTATAGTGGACGGCCGCCAGATATTTACCGGCAACGGTACTGACCCCGCGAAAGGAAAGACCGAACAATACGGTAAGATATTCGTCGGTGAACCCTTCCAGGTAGATAGCGAGGTTACCGAATTCCTTAACCTTAAAGCGGAATACCTCGATTTGATAAAGGTAGCCCGCGTCGGTTTGGATACTTAACGAACTGATACTATCAGGAGGTGGGATATGGTTTCGCTGGAAGCCGGTAATATCTCCGGGGAACTCTCTCTCTGGGTAATCGACCTCGACTGGTTTGAAAAGAACAATCGCTCTTTTATCGATCTCGCACGGCGGAGCCTGTGCCCTAAATGCACGGACAAGCTGCAAAAGAAAAAAAAGAAGACAAGCGAAAGCGACGTGCTCACAGCGATAAAAGACTGCTGTTTTCGGGCTCCGGGATTTATCACCGCGAAACTGCCCCTATTGGAAAGTGCCTTCCGGGTTATCCTGGCCGGTGATAATAAACCGATGGGAATAAACGCATTAACCAAAGAATTGAGTCTCCGCCGCGGCGCGGAAGCCTATACCCCGCGTCCGGAGTCTTTAGACCGTTTGTTGAGTAACGACCGCTGGTATGGATTTAAGAAAGTAGAGGAATAAAATCCGAAGCCTGAAATAACCTTAATATCGTTAAATAAAATTTTAGATATTCTAATATGTGATTTTGATATTATTTCGGATTTTGCCCCGATTCTCCAAAGTCATGCGGGGCGTCCCGTATTTATCGGGACGATATTCGTGCTTCGTATTTTTAGTAAGTATGCTTCGCCAATGTAAACTGTCCGATATCACCCGCATCTATTTCATTATCAACGATGCCGCTAAAGCCTATGACGGCGTAATTCCGGCGGACTGTTATCACCAGCCTTATATGCCGATTGATGAACTGGAGCGTGAAATAAGAAGGATGACTTTTTACGGCTGGACGGAAGACGGCGAGCTGGTCGGCGTCATGGGTATCGAGCCGGTAAAAAACGTTACACTCATCCGTCATGCTTACGTGTTAACGCAATGGCAGAATAAAGGCATCGGCTCCAAGCTTTTAAAACAGCTGATCAAGCTGTGTAAAACCGAGCGTCTGCTGGTGGGCACCTGGACGGCGAATACGGGCGCCATACGCCTATATGAACGATACGGATTCGTTTTACAGCCGAATAAAGACGAACTGCTGCGAACTTACTGGGATATCACGCCGAGACAGATAGAGACCTCCATCGCAATGGAAAGAAAATAAGTAATCGGTTATCTGAATAATTATTATTTATTTATTTCTCCCATTGAGGGGGTTGTACAATAGTCGTCATTCCCGTGAAGCTTGTCCCGTACTTGATTCGGGAGCGGGAATTTATATCAATTTAGATAGATTATCAAACTTTCCGTCGCACGGAAATATACAAGTTACACTTGGTTATTCTGCTAACTTTGCTTAAGAATAGCAAGATGTTCGCATTTGGTGTATAATTAAGTTAACTGGTTCTAGTGTAGGTTATTATCATTTCAGTAGATTACTTACGTATTTCCTCTGTATTGGATGACCGAAACTTCGACTAAATTTTAAAAAAGGAGGTCATCCAATGAGTTATCAGGACAAATCAATCACATGTTCCGATTGCGGTGCTACGTTCACTTTTAGCGCTGCAGAGCAAGAACAATTTGCTTCCAGAGGCTATACTAACGAGCCCAAGCGCTGTACCACATGCCGTCAGGCAAGAAAAGCACAGCAGGGAAGCAGCAGTTTCGGTAGTGGTGGTTTCGGGAACAGAAGCTACAGTTCAGCCCCGCGGCAGATGTACACCGTAAAATGTGCGACGTGCGGCAAAGACGCTCAGGTGCCTTTTGAGCCCCGTGGTGATAAACCCGTTTACTGTTCAGATTGCTACCGCAAAACGAATCCAGTAAAAAGATACTAGTTTCCAGCGGTTAACAAACTGCGGATAACTAAAGGCCGTGTAAAGCCGTTCAACCGGATGGCTTTACACGGCCTTCTGCTTTTTCTTCTATTAGTCGCTATGTTTGCAAGGCGAAGCTGCTATTCAGACCTGCCTTCCCAAAGAAAACTTCGGTGAATAGGAGATGAAGTGATCGCTCGTAAACCTGCGGACAGAGATTATTTTTACCGATTTTGTCCGTTCGTGCTTGATTGGGTTTAAAGAGTGTTGACAACCGCTCGGTAAAGGACTAAGCTTAATATAGCGTTTAATATTATGTCAATTTAATACTGTCTTTTTCGGTACCGGATAACGGTGAAACAAAGGCACTAAGGCTGTGTTAATGCTTTAGTGCCTTTTTATTTTTACTCTGTGCTGATGAATGGTCGGAGAGGAATTATAACTGAGAGTAGAAACAATCGACCGACAAGAGGAGTTGGAAAGGGGTAATTATATGGGAATAGAAGCAACGGTCAGCCAAAACATTTTTACAAAGGGGATCCTGGAGCTCTTTAGTAATAACCCCGGGCGCTCCTTCACGACGAAGGAATTGGTGGAGGCTAAACGCCTTTTTAATTCCATACCCCAAGTCAAAAAGAGTGTTGAGTTACTGGTAAAACAGGGGTTGTTAAAAGTTAAAAGCAGGGGTAGCGAAATCTGCTATCAATTAATGCCGGCGCAAAAGAAATAATTTGATAGGAATTCAGTGAAGACCTGATAACTGTTTTAATTTGCGCAGTCGGTTTTAGTTAAGGTGAACATGATAGACGAAAAAGAATATTTAGCCTTGATATCAGATGATAAGAAAATGGATGATAAATCGATTACTGAAGGACTGGTTGTAACTGATTTTACCGAAATTGAGCCTACTGCGACAGAACTACAGGAAATACCCGAAGAACCGGCCGTCTCGGGAACGCTCTGGCAAGACAAACCTTTGGACTCGGGAAAAGCCCGGAGGGATGCTGAACTAGCGAAACTGTGGGGACATGATGAGGCTTTTGAAACTCAGGAAAGCGTCGATGACCCCGTGCGAACGTATCTGCATGAAATCGGCCGGGTTAATCTATTGTCAGCGGTTAATGAAAAATTTCTGGCTCAAAAAATAGAACTGGGTAAATACCTTATTAGCCTAAAACGCA
>CAZJQF010000018.1:0-9874 GCA_964547925.1 uncultured Dehalococcoidales bacterium | reverse complement strand
ACATCGACATTGAGAAAATTCTGGTCCGGCTGGCCCTGAACATTCAATTGTTACCTGCAGACGTGTTTCTGGCTCTAAATAAAAATGACACCCTGATTGGCGTCCGGAAGTTGGTGAATAATACCGATTTTGTGGGTAAACTCCGGGCTGCAGAAAGCCGGTTTTCTGCTTATTTCACCGGTATTGAGAATGACGCTAAGAGAGCCGAAGGCACTCTGATTGAAGCAAACCTGCGTCTGGTTGTCAGTATCGCTAAAAAGCATATCGGGTGCGGTATGTCGCTCCTCGATTTGGTGCAAGAAGGCAACATCGGTTTAATTCGGGCGGCTGAGAAGTTTGATTTCCGCCGCGGCTTCAAGTTTAGTACATACGGCACGTGGTGGATCAGACAGGCAGTCACTCGTGCCATTGCGGACCAGGCACGTACCATTCGCGTTCCGGTACACATGATAGAAAATATCAATAAATTAATGCGGGTCAGGCGTAACCTGACTCAAGAGTACGGTCATAAGCCAACCGCTTCTGAAATTGGAAGGGAAATGGCGATATCTCCTGATAAGGTAAGGGATATTGTCCAATTCTCACAATTACCAATATCTCTTGAAAAACCAATCGGTGAAGAAGAAGACAGCCATCTGGGTGATTTTATAGAAGACCTGAATATAGTGGCACCTATAGATGCCGCAACTAGCCAATTATTAAAAGACCAGATTGATATGGTATTAAATACCCTATTACCAAGGGAACAACGGATAATCCGTCTTAGATTCGGTCTGGACGACGACCGGAGCCGCACGCTGGAGGAAGTAGGGAAAGAATATGGCGTTACCCGTGAACGCATTCGCCAGATTGAAGCTAAGGCGATTCGTAGACTGCGCCATCCCAGTCGCAGCGGGAAATTAAGAGAATTTCTGGAATAATATTTTACTATCCGAAGTGAATAATGGGAGGATGAATCAAGCAATGACAGCAAAGGCTTATATACTAATCGAAATACAGGTCGGAAAGACAAAACATGTTGTTGATACTATCCTAAAGTTACCGGGGATGGTTTCGATTGATACTGTAACCGGACCGTATGATGCTATTGCTACAGTACAAGCCGAAACTTTGAACGATATCGGCGATCTGATTGTGTCAAAGGTGCACCCTATTGATGGCATTTCGAGAACTGTGACCTGCTTAACACTTTAGCTGATTCTCGATGATAATAAGACAGCGAAAATACAAAATAGGAGTAAAATAAATCAAATGGCAATGAAAAACCCATCAAAATCGACTCGAAAATTTATTCGCAAGGAAAAATCACGGATTCGACAGAGCAATCCTGATTTGGCACAGCAAAACATATTAATTGACGAATTACACAAAAGATTTCATTAAGCGTTTAGCCGATTTCAACGTAAGATTGTGCGTGCTTGTTATTCTACCTTGCTTAATACCCCCAACCGTAAGGTCGGGGGTAGTTTATTTTTGAGTTATTCCCCCCACTCCCTCCCCCCAAATTTCTGCCAGTCTTACTTCTCTGATTTCGTTTGTTAAATCCTCTTTACTCTCCACGTACACCCGGATGTAATTATCCGTTAGACCCGACCACAGGTTCTTTTCTTTCTGCTCGAAAAGAACGGGCATTGTTTTGCCGATAAACTTACCGGAAAAATTGCGGATACAATCTTCCGCCAGGGCGAGCATTTTGTCCGCACGCTGTTTTTTGGTTTTATCCTCGACCTGTCCGGACATACCGGCAGCTTTCGTCCCTTTACGTATCGAGTATGGGAAAATATGCAGCCGGGCGAATGCCATCCGGCGGCAAAATTCATAGCTTTCGTTAAATTCCGTTTCCGTCTCGCCGGGGAAACCGACGATAATATCAGTAGTGATGGCTGCTTCTGGAAGGGCGGTCCGGATAAGTGAGACTGCTTTGGCATATTCCGAAGTCGTATAACGGCGGTTCATCCGCTTTAACACTCCGTCGCTGCCGCTCTGGAGCGATAAATGAAAATGGCGGCAGAGCCGCGGGTTCTGCCAGAGGGTTATTAAATCCTCCGTAATTTCCGCGGGCTGCAGCGAAGAAAGCCTGATGCGTTCAATCGAGGTCTCCGCCAGAACCCCTTGCAGCAAACCGGTTAAATCCGTAGTCTTATCCTTATACGAGCCTACTTCAACACCGGTAATAACGATTTCTTTGAAACCTGCCGTTTGTCTGGCCTGTATTTCGGTGATAACCTGTGCTGCCGGCAGGCTGGATTCGACACTTCTGACGAACGGAACGATGCAGTAGGCACAGTAGTTATGGCAGCCGTCCTGCACTTTAATAAAAGTCCGGGTGCGTAACATTCCTTCGGTCAGTTCCGGAGTTTCGGCCCCTTCGGATTGGCAAAGGGAAGCGGTGTTTTTACCGGGTGAACTCGAGATTGCCTCGTCGTCGGATTTTGAAGTAATCACTCCTCGCGATGACAAATTGCGTTCCACAATATCCACCAGCTGGGATTTATCTTTATTCCCGACCACCAGGCCTACGCCCTCGATTTTGGCTATTTCTGCGGCGGCGTGTTCGGCATAACAGCCGGTGGCTACCAACAGAGCCTCCGGGTTCCGGCGTCGGGCCATCCGCAGCCAGTGGCGGGACTTGCGGTCGGCAGTGTGCGTAACCGTACAGGTATTCAGGATATAAATGTCAGCGATATCGCTCGAAGGTACCAGCCGGTACCCGGCGGCGACGAATTCGCGGGCAAGTTTTTCAGTCTCGGCCTGGTTCACTTTGCAGCCGAGCGTTTCAAAAGCGATTCGTGGTTTGTTTTGTTTAAATTGACTCGTATTCACTTCGTTAATTATAATGGGGTAAATTCTGGTTGAGCAAACATCAGCAGGAGGAGTCGGGGGAGTCAGATGGAAATTCCTAACAATAGAGTCGTAGTTACCGGTATCGGTATGATATGCCCGTTGGGGCTGGACAGGCCCACTACCTGGGCAAATCTTTTAGCCGGGAAATCAGGTCTGGATTATATCACGTTATTCGATACGAACGTTATCAATACCAAAACGAAATTTGCCGGTGAGGTTAAAGGGTTCGACCCTACCAATTATATCGACCGCAAGAATGCCCGCCGGATGGACCGCTTCAGCCAGTTCGCCGTCGTGGCGGCTAAAGAAGCCCTGGCCCAATCCAAACTGGTAATCGATGATGATATCAGCCAGAAAATCGGTATCTTTATCGGCAGCGGCATCGGCGGTCTGGGCACCCTATACGAACAGATAAAAATACTCGTCGAAAAAGGTGCCGACCGGGTCAGTCCTTTCCTGGTACCGATGATGATTTCCGATATGGCGGCAGCCCAGATTTCCATTATGCTGGGTATCAAAGGGCCCAATCTCTGTATCACCACCGCCTGTTCCAGCGGCTCGGACGCTATCGGTGCGGCCTTTGAGTTCATCAAACAGGGCAAAGCCCCGGTCATGCTGGCCGGCGGTGCCGAAGCCATCGTCAACCCCGTCGGCATCAGTGCCTTCAATGCCCTGAATGCCCTCTCTACTCGCAATGACGACCCGAAAACGGCCTCCCGTCCCTTTGATTTGAACCGTGACGGCTTTGTCATCGGCGAGGGTTCCGCGGTATTGGTCCTGGAAAATATCGAGTATGCTAAAAAACGCGGGGCTGTCATTCTGGGTGAAATTATCGGCTACGGCGCCAGCGGCGACGCTTTTCATATCACCGAACCGGCCGAAGACGGCAACGGCGCCGTCCGGGCTATGCAAGCCGCTCTGGCAAACGCCGGCGTGAAGACTACGGATATCCAGTATATCAACGCTCACGGGACTTCCACCCAGCTTAACGATAAGGTCGAAACGAAAGCCATTAAGACGGTTTTCGGCGATTACGCCTATAAGATTCCCATAAGTTCTACCAAATCGATGACCGGTCACTTAATCGGGGCCGGGGCAGCGGTGGAAGCATCCGTCTGCATCATGACGATGCTCAACAGTATTATTCCGCCCACCATTAATTACAGCACGCCCGACCCGAACTGCGACCTTGATTACGTACCCAATACCGCCCGCCCGGCGAATGTTAATGTGGCTATGTCCAACTCGTTCGGCTTCGGTGGGCATAACTCGGTATTGGTTTTCCGAAAGTATACTGAGGCATAGGCTTGAGTCATTTTCGCTGGAATGTCCTGCCGCCGGTATCCGCGCGGCAGCTATCATGCGCCCCGCAGCTGCCGCCTATAATCGTCCAGCTTTTGCATAACCGGGGCATAACCGACCCCGCTGATTTTGATTTATTTTTAAAGGCCGCATTACCGGCCGGGGCCGACCCGTTCTGTCTACCGGATATGTCGCCGGCCGTTACCCGCATTTACCGGGCGCTGTTGTCCGCCGAGAAGATAATCGTTTACGGTGATTTCGATGTCGACGGCATCACCAGCACCGCCGTGCTGGTCGAGGGTATTAAAGCTCTGGGCGGGCAGGCGGAACCTTACATTCCGCACCGTCTATCCGAGGGCTACGGACTCAAGTCCGCCGCTATCGAGACGCTGCGTAAACAGGGTGCCGGACTGATAATTACCTGCGACTGCGGCGTTACCGCCGTTTCGGAAGTGAAAAAAGCCCGCAAGCTGGGGCTGGATATTATCATTACCGACCACCATATTCCGCTGGAAGAGCTGCCTCCGGCGGTGGCGGTCATCGACCCCAAGCGCTCCGATTCGCAGTATCCTTTCCGCGAGTTTGCCGGAGTCGGCGTCGCCCTGAAGCTGGTTCAGGCATTATTCCTGGGTCTGGCTAAAGACCCCAAAGAATTGGACATACTTTTAGATTTGGTGACTCTCGGCACCGTGGCGGATATCGTGCCGCTGGTCGGCGAGAACCGTTATCTCGTCAAACAGGGTTTATCGGTCTTGAATAACACTGCCCGGATTGGCATTAAAGAACTGCTGCTCCAGGCCGGCCTTACGGCGGGCAATATTACCTCGGACCGGATTTCCTGGGTTATCGCACCGCGCCTCAATACCCCCGGACGGCTGGAACACGCTCTGGCCGGTTACCAGCTTTTAACCACGGAATCGCTTGATGAGGCTAAGGAGCTTTCGGTCTGGCTGGAACGTAAGAACGCCGAACGGCAGAAAATGACAGCGGAGACAGTGGCGAAAGCCCGGGAACAGGTGGCGAAAGATGAATTGACGCCTATCCTGTTCGTCAGTGCCGAGGAGTTTCCCGCGGGTATCAACGGTCTCGTAGCCGGACGCCTCGCGGAGGAATACTACCGTCCGGCAGCCGTGGTCCGCCGGGGCGATTTGTGGAGCACCGGCAGCTGCCGCAGTATTCCTGAGTTTAATATCGTCAACGCATTAAGTAAATGCCGTAGCTTGCTTACCTATTTTGGCGGGCATGCCCAGGCTGCCGGGTTTACCGCACCGACGCGTAATCTCTATCAGCTTAAAGAAAGTTTGCTGGAAATCGCTGCCGTCGAGCTGGCCGGTGTCGAATTGAAGCCCCATATCGATATCGATATGGAAATCGGGCTGGAGGAAATTTCCGGCCGGAAAACCTATGACTCGATACAGGCACTGGCGCCGTTCGGTGAACGTAATCCGGTGCCGGCCTTCTTGAGCCGGGGCGTTACGGTTATCGACTGCCGCACGATGGGCACGAACGGCGAACATCTGCGTCTCAAGCTGAAACAGGGTAATAATATCTGGAATTGTGTCGCGTTCAATACGGGTGAAAATATCCGCGATGTGGCATCCGGTATGGATATCGTATATAACCTCGAAATCGACCGCTGGAACGGCAGCGAGTCGTTACGGCTGAATATCCTGGATTTCGGCAAAGCCTCCGACCACCGGTAACCTGAATATCCCTGCTTAATTATCGTTATGCCTCATCCATTTTTCGAAGAGTTCGGTGTCGTTAGCTTTGAGCATACCTTCTTCTCTGGATATTATCCTTCTCCTGGCCAGATTGGCCAGCGCCTGGTCCAGCGTCTGCATGCCCTCTTTACTGCCGACGGACATCAGCGAAGATAGCTGGTAGACCTTTTCTTCCCGTATCAAGTTCCTGACGGCCTGCGTGCCGACCAGTATTTCAAAAGCGGCAACGCGCCCTCCCTTGATGCGGTGCACCAGCGTCTGGGATAGGATAGCTTCGATGACCTGTGATAGCTGGAACCGGATTTGCTGCTGTTGGTCGGGCGGGAAAATGTCTAT
This sequence comes from uncultured Dehalococcoidales bacterium, assembly GCA_964547925.1. Classification (GTDB taxonomy): domain Bacteria; phylum Chloroflexota; class Dehalococcoidia; order Dehalococcoidales; family JAFGLR01; genus JAFGLR01. The sequence continues at coordinate 3,668 of CAZJQF010000018.1, read as the reverse complement.
CATCCGGTCGATACTCTGAGGGGCGCTGTAAGTATGGAGGGTGCCCAATACCAGATGGCCGGTTTCCGCGGCGGTGATAGCAGTCGCTATTGTCGCCAGGTCGCGCATCTCGCCGACTACGAGGGCATCGGGGTCATGGCGCAGGGAATGCATCAGCGCCTTGGCGAAAGATTGGGTATCGCTGCCGACTTCCCGCTGGTAAATGATACATTTTTTATTCTGGTGGAGGAATTCCACCGGTTCCTCAATGGTGATGATGTTCCGCTTATCATTCTCATTGAGATGGTTAATCATAGCGGCCAGCGTGGTCGATTTGCCGCTGCCGGTGTGTCCGGTAACTAATATAAGTCCTCGCGGCTTTAATACAAGCTTTTTCAGTATCTGGGGCAGTTCGAGGTCGTCAATCGTCGGTACTTTAAACGGCACGAAACGGAAAGCGATGCTGGTCGTACCCCGCTGCCGCAGAGCATTGACTCTAAAACGGGCTAAGCCCGGAATGCTGTAAGCGAAATCGAGTTCCTTCTCTTCCTGGAAAAGCTTAAGCTGTTCCGGTGTGGCGATTTCCATTAATATTTTTTCCGCCTCTTCTTTGGTGATAGGCGGCAAATCGGGCTGGTAGACTAAATCGCCTTGAATGCGGAATACCGGTGCGTTAGGCACGCCGATGTGGAGGTCCGATGCCCCGCGGGCAACCATTACTTGTAATAAGGACTTTATTTCCATATAAACCACCTGACGGGAATTTGTTAATTTTCAGGAATACGTTACACAGTTTAATGGCATAATAACAAATTGTCAACTATTCGATTAGATATTTACCTTATAAACTGCTAAAATTAGCTGAAATTGGGTAAATAGTGTATTTTCTTGCATAACAACGCCGGATAGATAATCATACACGTGCCGTTTTCCTGCTGATATTTGACGACAATGTGCGGAGAGTTGCGGAGAGAGCAAGAAGCCTAAAAGAGAGTAAGCCGTGGCTATTAAGCGCTTTGGCACATCCGACCGGGACTGGACCAAGGGAAGTATAGTAGGTAACCTGCTGTCACTTTCCTGGCCGATGATTCTCAGCAGCACCCTCAACATGCTGGGCCCCACTATTGACATTATCTGGGTCGGCAGACTTGGTGATGATGCTGTAGCCGGTGTGGGTGTCGCGGGTACGGCAGTTATGCTGATGCAATCCCTGGTCATGGGGCTATTCGTCGGTTTGCAGGCCGTGATCGCCCGGTCTATCGGTGCCGGGGATAAAAAAGCGGCCGTTCACGCGGCTAATCAGGGCCTGGTTATCAGCACCGCTATTGCTATCATTATGGCAGCCATCGGCTGGGCTTTCGCCGATGACGTCTTAAGTCTGATAGGTTCGTCCCCGGAAGTGGTCCGGTTGGGCGGGCCTTATCTCCGGATAATGCTGATTGCCTCGGTCACCATGTCTTTTCAGTGGGTAAGCAACGCCGCGATGGTGGCGTCCGGTGATACCGTGAGGCCGTTATGGATAGCCGCAGCTTTCCGGGCATTTCATATCGCTTTGTCCCCGTTCCTCATTTTCGGTTTGTGGATATTCCCGGAGATGGGTGTCAACGGCGCGGCGATAACCAATGTCTTTTCCCAGGGCTTGGGTGCGGCTATCGGCATGTGGCTCCTTTTCACCGGGAGAACACGGTTGCACTTAACCCTGAAAGGTTTTCGGGTTGATTTCCGTAAAATCTGGCAGATGGTCAAAATCGGTATTCCGGCTTCGATTTCCAACATCGACCGGACGTTAAGCGGCTTCGTCTTAATAGCATTTATCACCGGCTTCGGTACGCTCTCCGTAGCCGCGCACACCATCGGCACCCGTGTCGATATGTTTATCCTGATGCCAGCCATGGCTTTCGGGCAGGCATCCGGTATATTAGCAGCCCAGAATTTGGGCGCCCACCAGCCGGAAAGGGCGGTCCGGACGGCCTGGACGGCGACCGGTTATTATTCCGCTTTCATGGTATTAGTGGCTGTCGCCATATATTTTGCTGCGGAAGGCGTCATACACATTTTTTCTAATGAGCCCGAACTTATCGCGCTGGGTGCCACTTATCTCAGAATCCAGATACTCGCCTATCTCGTATTTACCGTCGTCATGATTATCTGGCAGACGCTGAATATCGTCGGAGATACTATATTTCCGATGGCCTTAAGTTTATTTACGAACTGGGGCATCTTACTGCCTCTGGCGATATTTATGCCCAGGTGGCATGACCTCGGCGTACTCGGCGTATGGTGGGCCATGGTTATCGCGCTGGTAATCCGGGCTATCATCGTTATCATCTATTTTATCGGCGGCCGGTGGCTGAGGCGGAAGATATAAACTCAACGTTAACTTGCTTTTTTGACACCAGCTTCTCAAACACACTATCCTATATAAAAGCCTTTACCGGCCGGACCGGAGATTTGCGATTTCTCCCGCACCGGTCTGATTTTTCCCGGATAAGGTGGTAAGATATCTATTACCGGTTTGGAGCGATGATGTCAGCATCTATTAACGTTATTGAGATTCCGCTGGGCGATAAACGATTAAAAGAATTCGTTAAATTCCCCTGGAAATTATACCGCGGCGACCCCTGCTGGACGCCGCCGCTTAACGGCGACCTCCTTGGTAACCGCTTGCTCGGACTCAAGGGTTTGTTAACCCGCAATCACCCCTACCACCGTCATGCCGAAGTAACCCATTTTATGGCTTTCCGGGGCAAGGAACCGGTCGGCCGGATATCGGCGGCGATTAACCATGAGTATAATGAATACCATAAAACATCCCTCGGCTTCTTCGGCTTTTTTGAGGTAGTTAACGATTATGAAGTGGCCCGGAGTTTGCTGGATAAAGCGAAAGCATGGATAACCGCTCACGGTGTCGCCGTGATGCGCGGCCCCGGTGAGTATTCCAACTCAACGCACGAACGCCAGGGGCTGTTAATCGAAGGATTTCAGTACGAACCGACTTCCGACCTCACGCACAACCCGCCCTATTATCAGGAATTTCTGGAACGTTACGGGTTTCAAAAAGCCAAGGACTACGTGGCTTATTACATTCACCGCAAGGACGCCCAACTGAAGCTATTACGGCGCTTCCGCCGCCAGCTTAATCAGGACGGCAGCGTGGAAATCAGACGGATGGTGATGAAAGACCTGCGGGCGGAAGTCCATTTAATGGTCAGTATCTATAATCAGGCCTGGGCACAAAACTGGGGCTTCTTACCGATTTCCGATGAAGAAGGCGATTCTATTGCCGATTCGCTGAAAATAATCGTTGACCCTGATATCGTCCGCTTCGCTTATGTTAACGGTCAGCCCGCCGCCGTAATGGGACTGATACCGGACCCTAATTACGCCTTGCGTCCCCGCTGGCGGTGGTACGGAGATTCCGATTTTGTCCGGATTATCAGGTTATTGATTATGCGCCGGCGCATCCCGCGTATCCGCGGGATGTTTTTCGGCATCAAGCCGGAGTTCCGCCGGGAAGATATTTTGCCTCTGTTGCTTAATGAAGTAGCCGACCACGTGCTCCGCAAGCATTATCAAGAAAGCGATGCCTCGCTGATTCTGGAAGATAACACGCGCATCATTAAAATTATCGAAATAGCCGGCTGTAAGCTGTACAAACGCTGGCGGATTTACGATTTGCCGCTGAAATA
>CAZJQF010000017.1:17018-25491 GCA_964547925.1 uncultured Dehalococcoidales bacterium | reverse complement strand
CTTCTAAGCAGTGGGTCGTGAGTTCGAATCTCACCAGGGATACCAGATTGTAAAATGAAACAGGCTTAAGTTTTTGTTAACATAAACCTGTTTTTTTATCAATTTTAGTATGTGGTAATTTTATAAGAACGACATACTACCAATGCTAAAAATTGCAAAAAATATCCCCCAAATTACCCAGGATATCATCCCGATGATACCGAGCACCAGACCGGCAATAGCCAAACCTCTTCCCGAAAGATTCGGGTCTCTTTTCGTTTGATTCATCGCTATCGCACCGAAGATAATAGCAAAAAGAGATAGGCCCAGAATGCCCAAAACTAACGCAGCCACCGCCATCCCGCTGGTTCGTTTTTCTTGGACTACTACTTGAACCGGGGATGCTTGAGCAGCGGGAGCAGCTTGCGAAGGAGGCGGCGGCGTAGTCGTCGGTTTGGGGACTGGCACCCCACATTTTCCGCAAAAAGTATCATTTTCCGAAACTTGGTTTCCACACTTAGAGCAGAACATTATTTTGGATTACCTCCTTGTTGGAGCTTTAAATATTAATCCGTATTATACCACCGTTACCGGTAAAGTCAAGATTATTGTTAACTTAAGAATGCCCTATAACTTAAACTGTTTTAACAGTATTTTTTAAAATGATATTCCACTTGATTGTATTAAATATCCCGATATATAAAAATAGCTTTACGTGTTGTGCTCCCAATTTATTTTTAAAATTTAGCGCTGACCCGTTGAAATACTCGGTTATACTATAAAACCGTGTCCGTCCTATACCGTTTAAATGTTGATATAGACTGTATCTCAGTAATGGAGCCAAATTACTACCCCTGTATTGATCCATCGTTCTGGCATTAAAAAGATAAGCTTCGTCTTTTCGTAGAGGAAAACTGATTAATCCGCTACTGCAATAGGCCAGATTATACCAGCAATAAGATACGATATCTTTGTTAAAACGCAAACCAAAACACCTGATATCATCTCCCGTCCATTTGATTGATTCTTTAGCGAATTTGTTGAACCCAGATTGAAGATAAAGCTCCTTAATATCCGGAGGGTCTAAATCTCCGTAAAAAACCGGCTGTAACGGGAAATTAATTACGACGTCCTCTTTCAAGGATTCCAAAGTTAAATAATAAGGTACTATCCTAATCCCGATTTTTTCTAATGCGTGCAAAATTGATAGAACTATTAAATGGTTTTTTAATCGAGTATCGAAAAAGGTAATGGCTTTATTTATTTTCAATTCCGTTTATAATTTTAAAATATTTCTGGTCTCCGGCATCGTCAGGGGTTGTTTACCCATCGCTCTTCCAATGGTAAGAATGCGCTCCAGTAGGTCGCTATTCCGGGCAAGACGCGTTCTTTCCGTGTCGTACCAAATATTATCTTCTAACCCGATTCTAACACCGCCGCCGGCTGTTAGAGCCATCGTATTCATTGCTAATTGGGCATCACCTACACCGCCGACCGACCAAATAGAATCTTCCGGTAATTCCTTTATCATTAGTCCAAGATGCATTATGTCAGCCTGAGCGCAGGCGATATTGCCTAAAATAATACTGAAATAATAAGGCGGCTTGATAAGTCCTTTGCTAATTAAATACCTGCCGTAATTAATCATCCCTAAATCAAAGACTTCTAATTCCGGTTTGATACCTTTGTCCAACATCATACGGGCTAAGTCTTGAATCATCTGCGGTGAATTAATGCTGGCTTCTTTATTAAAATTCAATGAACTTAAAGTCAAACTTGCCATATCCGGTTTCAAATCCCCGGTGAGCAGCAAACAATCCGACCTTTTGTCGAAATCCTGAAAAGTCCGTCCTGATGTTGAAATACAAATAATGAGGCTTTTATGTTTATTCCTGATTCCGCGTATTATTTCCGCGTATATTTCCTTTTGATACGCCGGTTCGCCCGTTTCGGGATTACGGGCATGAAGGTGGACTATATTCACACCCATATCCGCAGCGGCGATTACATCGCGGATAATCTCATCCGGTAATACCGGTACATGCGGCGTCATTTTCTTGGTTGGAATCATACCGGTAGGTGTAAAGTTTAAAATGTATTTATTAGTAGCTAACGTAGTGGAATCCTCCGTTTATTTTTCTGAGCTATTATTACACATATTAAAACAAGATGTAAAAAGATGGGAATATGAATGCGATGTATTATTTATTCAATTGCTTTGCTATTTATGTTCGGATTAAAATAATTAAAGCTAATTAACGAGATAGTAGAGATATTATATTGGATAAAATTAATCTTGAAAGCATTCCCCATAATACCCTAATCGAGCTAGCCAGGATGTATTCCCGCAACTGGCAAACCCTTGATAGTCTCTGGTTTAGCAACGTAGAAGCAGAATGCGGCCTCGATAAAGCTATGAAAATCGATTTAAAAAACTGGGAAAAGCAGGCCGTATTGGAAGCGAAGAGAATAAAGAAAATACTTAACCTCGATGGCAACCTATCTTCAGTATTGGCCTGTTTGAGTATGATGAGCTGGCAACTGACATCGCCGGTGTTTGAAATCGAGTTCGAGAGTCCTGAAAGGATTGTTTTTTATTACACCAAATGTGCTGTTCAGGAAAGCCGAAATTCCAAACGTAAACCTACATTTCCATGCAAACAGATGAAACTCACTTTACTTTCCGGCATTGCTAGGGTGATTGAGCCTAAGGCAGTCGTTAAATGTCTCCATGCCCCGCCGGACGCACGCCAGGGCACACAATGGTGCCGTTGGGAATTAACGAGATAACCTCACCTCACTACCCAAAAAAACACGTAGACACCTGCATTATCTACTCTATATAATGGACTTAAATGTTTGCTAAAATTGGCTCTTTTGCCCAAAAATTCAAATATTTTATTATCGCCGGCTGGGTTATAATTACTGCGGTTTTGGTGTTGACCGCTCCTCAAATTTCAGAAGTCGGCGTTACCGACCAGAGTCAGTTTCTCCCCCAGAATACCGATTCTGCCCGCGCCCGTAATTTAATCAATACCAAATTCGGAAACGTAGAAGAGTCTTCCTCCAGTTTAATAATCGTAGTTTATCACGAAGGCGGGCTAAATCAAGTAGATATGGACAGGGCAAAGAGTATTTATGCCTGGCTAAGTTCCGATGCCTCCCCCGAATCAGTATCTAAGGTTATTTCCGTTTTTACTAACGATGCTCTGCAATCCACGCTTATCAGCACCGATAATACTACAATGATGATGACTGTAGAATTATCCGTTCCGGCTCTTGATGAAAAAGCTCAGCAAGCCGTAAGCGAAATACGGGAGCAATTCGCTCAACAAACCGGAACGTCATTTTACTTAACCGGCAATGTCGGACTGATGAACGACCTTTTTAATTCAGTACAGGATACGATTAGCCGGACAACATGGGTTACAATTATTCTGGTCATCGTCTTGTTACTTATTATTTACCGTTCTCCTATAGCATTCCTCGTTCCGCTTATTACTATTGGTATTGCCTACCTGACCACCAGAGGAATCGTGGGATTTTTAGCCGGGGCCGGAATTGAAGTCTCCACTATTATAGACGCCTATTTAGTGGTTACCATTTTCGGCGTCGGAACAGATTATTGTTTATTTATCGTATCGCGCTTCCGCGAACAACTGCATAACGGAGACGGTTCTAACCCTATATCATATACAATGAAACGCATCGGGCCTGTTATTCTCGCCAGCGCCATAACTGTGATTATCGCTTTCCTGTGTTTGGGAATTTCGAAATTCGGTATGACACGGACTTCGGGCTGGGCGCTGGCTATCGGTATAGTAATAACCCTCGGTGCCGGCATTACTCTGGTTCCTGCTCTAATGGCCGTTTTCGGCCGTTACCTATTCTGGCCTTCAATGTCATCTAAACCTCGCAAACAGACAAAATTCGGATGGAGCAATATCGGTCAATGGGTATCAAAACATCCCCTGATTACGGCAATACCGATTATCATAATCCTGGCGTTACCCTATATAGCCCTTCCCAAAATGCGGCTGTCAGCTAATGTTCTATCACAATTACCAAAGAACGTCGAATCTGCCCAGGGATTGAACATTGTTAGAGACCATTTCCCTGTTAATGATTTATCACCGCTATATCTGGTAATTCAATCTACCGGCAGCAGCCTGCTGACTGAAAACTCACTTACAAATCTGTCCCAAATCGCCCAGTCGCTGGAAAAAGTAGATGGTATTTCCAGAGTTGATTATTTTTCTTCTCCAGCGGGTCAGTTAGCTGATACAGGTACCCGAGTAAATAATATCCATATTATGTCAAGTACGGGACTCCCCGACCCTGCCCAGATAACTTCAATTCCTGCAGTAATACAACCAGTTGCTGCCGACTTATCTAAATTAGCAATACGATATCCAGGCATAACGCAAAGCCCCAATTTCACACAGGTATTGATATCGTTACAAGGTTTACAAGTAATTTTGGGGCAGTTATTAACAGCGCCATCCGAGTTACTAACGAGTCTTATTCCTCAATTACAGAATACTCTGGATGAAATCAGTAGTTCCCTCTTCGGGCTAAGCAATGAATTCCAAATTAAGGTTGATAGCCCTTTTGTCGATTGGTTGAAAACTACTTATTTTTCCACTGATGGGACCATAACCAAGATAAACTTAATATTGGAAACAGACCCGTTTTCAGACGAATCGGCTTCTGTAGTAACTACGGTGCGGGAAGAAGCGGCACTATCTATAATTAACTCACCGTTAGCGGGTGCGACCGGTTATGTCGGTGGTGATACCGCCATTCATTCCGATATGCTGGATACGGCAAATTCAGATTTTCGGAATGTGCTCATCATAACTGCCATCGGCATACTAGCCGTTATCATTATTCTATTACGCAGCCTGTTAGCACCCTTATATATGGTATTAACCGTTCTTTTCAATTATGGTGCAACTCTGGGTATTACCGTATGGCTTTTCACAAATATTATGAAGACGGAAAGTTTAATTTATCTATTACCTGTTTTTGTTTTTGTTATGCTTGCAGCGGTAGGTGCCGATTATAATATTTTCCTGGTATCGCGCATACGAGAAGAGTCGGAGACAAAATCCGCAAGAGAAGCGGTACATACCGCGGTTAAAAATACCGGAGGAGTAATCACTTCCTGCGGTATCATTCTAGCGGGAACTTTTGCCACTCTGGCAACATCGTCCTTACCCGTAGTGCTGCAAATCGGTGTTCCGATAGCTATCGGTGTTATTATCGATACTTTTATAATCAGAGCTTTATTAGTGCCGGCATTAGCATCAATCGCGGGAAAATGGAGTTGGTGGCCTTCCCGCCTAGCTCGTAAAACCGAAACTACTGACCGTTCTTAATCAGAAACCACTTTAACTAAAACCTGGCGATTCCTCGGCCCATCGAATTCACAGAAGAAAATACCCTGCCAGGTTCCCAGTGCCAGTTTGCCGTCTTCGATGATGACAGTTTGATTACTTCCGAATAAACTGGCTTTTACATGTGCCGCGGAATTACCTTCTGCATGAAGGTAATTGTTACTGGCAGGTACCATTTTCTCCAGCGCGGTTGTGATATCTTCAACAACAGTTGGGTCCGCATGTTCATTTATGGTAATAGCAGCAGTCGTATGCGGTACGTAAACGTAACACACTCCCTGCTTTACCCCGTTTGCATCTACCATGGATTGAACCTGAGCTGTAACATCGATAAACTCTGTTGTCTTAGATGTCCGAATATTCAGTTGATTCATATAATACCCCCGTGTTTTCAAACGGCAAAATTCTCCTGTTGCCCTAATATAATATAAATCCTGCACCCATTACCACATTCGTCCCTGCTGCAGTTACTTATTCGACAATATAAAGATTTATAATGAAATTAATAATTCCTTAATATTGTTCTGTTAGAGTGTGCGAGGAATATGAATATGAGCGGGAAAAAAGTTTTAGTCGTCGATGATGATGTAAACACGGTCGAACTGGTTAAAATCTACCTAAACAGAGACGGCTACCGGGTAGTTACTGCTTATGATGGTAATGAGGCTTTAAGATTAGCCCGGGAAAGCCATCCTGATTTGATTGTACTTGACTTGATGTTACCCGGGATTGACGGATTAACGATTTGCCGCACTCTACGGGCTGAGTCAGACGTTCCGATAATTATGTTGACCGCAAAGACGACAGAAGAAGACCGCCTGACCGGCCTTAGGCTGGGGGCCGATGACTATGTTTCAAAACCATTCAGTCCTAAAGAACTTGCTGCCAGAGTGAGGGCCGTCCTGAGACGCCTTCCCGATGAATCGGTTGAACGCGGACCATCGGAAATAAGACATGGTCCCCTTACGGTGAACTTACTGAAGCACGAAGCAATATTGGACGGGAAAAACCTGCAACTTACGCCGATTGAATTTAAACTACTCGGAATACTAATAAAAGAACCCGGCCGGGTTTTCAGCCGGGCTCAGCTAATTGAAAAAGCTATGGGATATGATTTCGAAGGGTTCGATAGGACTATCGATGTCCATATTTTAAATCTACGCCGCAAACTGGAACCCGACCCGAATAACCCTGTTTTTATCAAAACCGTTTATGGTACCGGTTACAAGTTCGGGGGTGAAGTACATTGATTCACAGCCTCCGCTTCCGGATTTTCATTTCTTTTATCGCTATAATACTGATTACCATCGGGACGGTATTTTTCTTTGTCAGTCGTAATGCCAGAGATCACATCAACCAACTGGAACAAATAAGAAAACAAATTCTAATTTCCCGGGTACAAACCGTACTATCCCGCTATTATTTCATTACCCGTAATTGGAATGGTATTGAACCGTTACTTACCGAACTGGGTAATCTGGATAGCGAACATATTGTATTGACAGATATTAACGGAATCGTAATTGCAGATTCCCGAGGTAATCTGGCCGGCCAAAAATATGAAGCAGGTTCACCTGGTAATGCTGTTTTACTCCCAGGCACTCAGATAGTTCTTGGAATGTTTTGGGTACAACCTGAAGGAAATGACATCGCGTCAACTTTAGGGCTCGCTGTAGCCATTAACAGGTTTCTATTGTTGGGCGGTCTGCTTGCAGCAGGCATAGCTCTTGTTGTTACATTTTTCCTGGCCCGCCGGATAACCGCTCCCGTAACCGCATTAACCAAAGCAACGGAAAGGTTGGGGCATGGTGATTTATCCCAAAGGGTTGAATATAAAGGTAAAGATGAAATCGGCAAACTAACTAACACATTCAACTCTATGGCCGGTGAACTGGAACGTACTGAAAAATTAAGACGCAATATGGTGGCAGACTCAGCTCATGAACTACGCACACCTATTTCGAATATCCGCGGCTACCTGGAAGCTGTTCGCGAGGGTGTAATTCAACCGGAACCCAATACAGTGGATATTCTTTATAAAGAAACCATGCACCTCTCTAACCTCGTAGATGACCTGCAGGATTTAACGTTAGCCGATGCGGGCGAACTCAAAATGGTTATGCAGCCGGAAGATATTGCTGAAGTTATAAAACATTCGGTTGCAGTGCAGGCTTACCTTGAAACCAAAGGCCTTTCCATCACCACGGAGATGCCGGACGGACTGCCTTTAATTAATATGGATAAACGCCGTATTGGGCAGGTCCTGCGTAATCTCCTTGATAACGCTGTAAAACATACCGCCCGCGGCGGTTCTATCAAGGTAACAGTCGTGGTATTAGAGGATTTAGTTAAAATATCTGTTAGTGACACCGGTGAAGGTATTTCTGAAGCCGATTTGCTGAATATTTTTGAGCGGTATTACCGTGTCGACCCATCACGCAACCGCGCAACGGGAGGCAGTGGTTTAGGTCTGACAATCGCTAAAAGACTTGTCGAAGCTCACGGCGGAACAATCGAAGTCCAAAGTGAAATGGGCAAGGGCAGTTGTTTTAGTTTTACCATTCCTGCAAGTCACATCAATAAATAAGGAGGGTTCTGGTGAAAAATAGGAAATTTTTAATTGTATTGGCGATTATAACAATCATAACGACATTAATTGGAACGTTAACCGGTTGTAGCTCAAAAACGACGGCGACAACTGCAGTTGAATTGACTGCTACCGCAAAACGAGGTGACATCGTAAATGATATAAGTGCCGTGGGGAACCTTGCCTATTCTCAATCGGAAGAATTATCTTTTGACACCGGAGGTACAGTCGCTGAAGTTCTCGTCGAAGCCGGTGATTCGGTCGCTGAAGGAGATGTTCTTGCCAGATTGGATTTGACCGAATGGCAGCAAAATATCACCACTTTGGAAAGCAATCTGGTTTCCCGCCGGCAAGCTTTAACACAGGCGGAGCAAAACCTGACCACTGCCGAAAGAAATGTAATCCGGAAAGAAGATGCCGTAACTACGGCAGAAGACGCTGTCGATGATGCTAGTTATAACGTTATCGTTACAGAACGTGCGGTGATTCAGGCACAAATAGAAATCTC
>CAZJQF010000017.1:0-16918 GCA_964547925.1 uncultured Dehalococcoidales bacterium | reverse complement strand
AGAGAAGGACTAACCGCAACCGTCAGCGTAATTATCGACCAGGTAACCGATGTTGTTTACGTTCCTAATCAGGCTGTTACAACTTCTCAAGGTGTGTCTACGGTAAAAGTAACCAAGGATGGCGTTACATCCCAGCGTACGGTTACTACCGGTATGTCCAATTCTAAATACATTGAGATTAAAGAGGGTCTGGACGAAGGTGAGCAGGTTGTTTATACAAGGTCGACATCTTCCTCCAATAGCGGAATGTTCGGGGGAGGCGGCGGCGGAGCCATCTTCATGGGACCGTAGCCGCGGGGGAAGTATAAATGATACGACTTGATAATATAATAAAATCCTATTCAATAGGCAAAAACGAATTGCAGGTATTAAAGGGCATAACTTTGCACGTCGAGAAAGGCGAAATGTTAGCGATTATGGGGCCGTCCGGTTCCGGGAAAACCACCCTGCTTAATACCATCGGATGTCTCGACCGGCCGACTTCCGGAAATTATTACCTGGACGGTACTGAGGTAAGTAACCTGAACCGCAGTGAATTGGCTAATGTAAGAGCACGTAAAATAGGGTTTATTTTTCAGACTTTCAATTTATTACCCCAACTATCCGCATTAGCTAACGTCGAACTTGGTTTAAGGTACGCTGGCGGCGGTGACAAAAAACTCCCGATGGAAGCACTGGAAAAAGTCGGCCTGGCCGACCGTGCCCATCACCGTCCGAACGAGATGTCCGGCGGCGAGCAGCAAAGAGTCGCTGTTGCCCGGGCAATCGTAAAACAACCGCCGATTATTCTTGCCGACGAGCCGACCGGCAATCTGGACAGTCATAACGGTGCGGAAATTATGGAAATATTGACCGGTCTGCACAAAGAAAAGGAAATTACCCTCGTAATGATAACACATGAATCCAAGATCGCCCATTATTGCCAGCGCATTATTCATATCGAAGACGGGTTAATCGAATCGGAGGAAATATTATGAAAAAATTTCTCGAACCCGTCATAATTGCCTGGAGCGGTATAACCGGTCATAAACTCCGCAGCTTTTTAACCATTCTCGGAGTCGTTATCGGGGTATCGGCGGTTATCGCCCTGATGTCGGTCGGTAAAGGGACCACCAGCCAGATTTTATCGAGTATCCAGAGTCTGGGAGCAAATGTCCTGACCGTAAGCCCCAGCTTCAGTATGCAAAGCGGTCCGGTCAGAGGCGGCTTCGGCAGCGCTCAAACTCTCAGTCTTGAAGATGCAGAAGCTATCCAACTGGAAATCGCTAACGTAACAGCTGTCGCTCCGGTAAGTAATAAGTTCTATCAATTGGTTTACGGAGACGAGAACGTTCAGGCTCAGACGGTCGGCACTACACCTTCATATTTTGATGTTTATAATCTCACGCTTTCGTCAGGCGATTTTATCTCCGGTTATGATTATGACCATAATACCCGGGTTGTTGTTCTGGGGGCTACTATTTCAGAAACTTTATTTGGCGATGAGAACCCGATAGGTAAAACGATAAGGGTTGGCGCCTATAAATTTGAGGTTATCGGCGTACTTGCCGAAAAAGGCATGTCTATCTCCAGTTCTGATAACGCAGTAATCATACCCCTCAGCACGTTGCAACAAATCGGCGGTATAACCCGTGTCAGAAGCGGCGAGCGTGTTATTTCGAGTATTGCCCTTACCGTGTCGGATGAGAAATATTCATCGTCAGCCAAGACAGATATTACCCTATTATTAGAGGAACGGCATGAAATCGCTTTCGGCGGTACGGACGACTTCAGTGTAACCTCCATGGAGGATATTATAAGCCAGATTTCTACTGTATCCAGCTATATAACCGTTCTTCTTGGTGCTATCGCGGGCATTTCGTTACTGGTAGGCGGTATCGGAGTGATGAATATAATGCTGGTTTCAGTAATCGAAAGAACCCGTGAAATCGGCATCCGTAAAGCCCTGGGAGCTAAAGAACGTGACATATGGGGCCAGTTCCTGATAGAAGCTGTATTTTTAACTTTCACCGGCGGTATCATCGGCGTGATTTTCGGCTGGGCAATCTCTTTTGTAATAACACTTGCTACCGAAGCAACCACGATGATAACACCGGATATTGTTTTACTTGCCGTGGGTGTTGCCGTAGCCATAGGTGTATTTTTCGGTTTCTACCCGGCCTGGCAGGCTTCCCGATTGAATCCCATCGAAGCTTTACGTCACGAATAACCGGTTAACTGACTGATATGCGGGCGTCGACGATGCAATAGCCCTGCCCCTTCGGCAGGGCTTTCACCGGGTTAAAATCAAGCTCCGTAATTTGCGGCAGGTCGTTAATCATGGCCGAGAGACGTAACAATAGTCCTTCCAGGGCAAATATATCGGTCGGCGGTCCGCCGCGGTAACCATCGAATAACTTTGCGGTTTTTATCGACTTTACCAGTTCACGGGCATCGATATCGGTAAGCGGTGCTAAACGGAACGCCACATCGTTAATCAACTCCGCATTGACCCCGCCCATTCCAAACATAATCAGCGGGCCGAAAGATGGGTCATAAGAAACCCCTATGATAGTCTCGATACCGCCGGACACCATTTTTTGAACCATGACACCGTCCATTTCCTTTTCCCTGTTCATATCAGTCAGGCGTTTTTTAATATCGTTGAATGCGTTTTTCACTTCCTTACGCGTTTTAAGATTAAGAACTACACCGCCAACATCGGTTTTATGAGTAATAGTTGCAGACGTTAATTTAACCGTTACCGGGAAACCTATTCTTTCCGCAGCCGCTTCCGCTTCTTCCACTGTTTGAGCTGTCTCCGTCGGCACAAAACTGATACCGTAACAATTCAGCAACTCAGCTATCTGGGCAGGTGAAAGCCATAACGGACGCTGAATATTTCCCTTCATAGCCTCATTTATTAGGGCTTTGGCTTTAGCCTGTTTCAATCCGGCAATCTTCGGAATGATGCCTTTAGGTCGGTTAATATGCAAATCAGCATAGCTAGCAGCTTTTGCCAGAGCATAAACAGCACTTTCCGGGAAGGTATAACTCGGGATATATTTACCGGGGGAACCCAATTTGGTATTAAAACCTTTTTGCCCCATAAAACAAACCACCAAAGGCTTATGATTCCGCCGGAATATGGGAGCTACCCGCCTTAACGCTGCCTCCATACCTTCGTAGCCGGACATTGTCGGCGGCGTGTATATCAGTAACGCCATATCATTCCCTTTATCTTCAGCGACTATTCTTAAGATACCTTCAAATTCATTCGCGGTAGCCTGAGCAGTCGTATCTATCGGATTATTGATACGGATATCCCGGGTAATTGTTGCTTTTAACTTAGCTTTTATTTCGGCTGAGAGTTCCGGTAAAACCAGCCCCTGCTCAGTACTCGCGTCAGCAGCCAGAATACCGGGCCCGCCGCCGTTAGTGATAACCACCAGCCTGTTCCCTCTGGGAATCGGTTGGTTGGATAGTAAAGTAGCTACATCAAATAGTTCCTCGACTCCTCTGGTCCGGATAATTCCGGTCTGGCGGAATAAAGCTTCGGTAACAACCTCGGATGTAGCCATTGCTCCGGTGTGCGATGAAGCAGCCCGGGACCCGGCTTTAGTCTTTCCGCTCTTTACCACGACAATCGGTTTTTTGGCAGAAACACGCCGGACTATACGCACAAAATTCCTCGGGTTACCAAATGATTCCATATACATCAAGATTACCTTGGTTCGCGGGTCCTGTTCCCAGTACTGGAGCAAATCGTTCGGGGAAACGTCCGCACGGTTACCCACACTGACAAAGGTGGCCAAACCGAAATTCAAGGAGCGCGCATATTCGAGAATAACCGTGCCCATCGCGCCGCTCTGTGAAAGGAAAGACACGTTTCCTATCGAAGGATATATCGGGGAAAATGTCGCGTTCATATTTACGGCAGGATCGGTATTGATGGCACCCATACAATTCGGCCCGATTATCCGCATCCCCTGTCCGAAAGCTATCTCACGGAGTTCTCTCTCTCTAACAGCTCCCTCCGGCCCGGATTCTTTGAACCCGTCTGAGATTACAATGAGATTACGGACTTTTTTCTTACCACACTCTTGCACGACACGTGAAACCAGAGAAGCCGGTACTGCTATTATGGCCATATCGACATCCCCCGGTATCGCCGAAACTGAAGCATATGTTTTTATCGATGATATAACTTCGGTATTAGGGTTGACCGGATATACCGCACCGGCAAATCCGCTTTCAATTAAACAGCGTACTAACAAATAACCTATCGATTCCGTATGGCGTGAAGCTCCGATAATCGCTATGGACCTAGGGTAAAAAATAGACTTAACAGAAGCTACCGTCGCCCGCCGCTCCCTTTCCTCTTCCTGCCGTATCGAGGCCTGTGTCGGCATAATAGGCATCGTCGCGTGATAAACATTATTGTCCAGGATTTTAGTGACATGGAATCCAAAGCTGCTTATCAGAGAAAGCGCGGCTTCGTTTTCTACCTGTACGTCTGCTTCGAATACGGAAATTTCCTGTTGCCGGGCAACAACAGCAAGTTTTTCCATTAGTGCAGCACCCAGACCCTTACACTTATATGCATCATCCACTAAAATATTAATATCGGCAGAATTTCGATTAGGCAGCCGGTAATACCTGCCGACAGCTACAATATTTTTTTTACCGTCTTTTATAACTTCGGCAACAATAGCGTATGTGGTTTTAAAATCCACCTCGCAAAACCAGTTATTTCCTTTCGCTCCCATAGGTTCCGGGGAGTGCCAAAAGCGTAAATAATTGCCCTGGTCACTAGCCTTACGCACAAGCTCCAGACAATTTTCAGCATCTCCCGAAAGAATTTGCCTTAAAATTATACTGGACCCATCCCTCAAGATAACTTGGGTTCCCTCGTCCTGCGAATAAGCTGATGTACTGGTCATTTTCACTTCCCTGAAATATATATTTTCTATTAGTATGACACATATGCTCGAGTGATTCTATAAGGTACTAAAATAAACTTCCTGCGACCTTACGGTCGGGGTATTCGGGTTAAGAGATCAATAAATATTATAAAATCCTCCGGTCTACTTTGTATATGCCTTCGTCTCTGCTTTAGAATATAGTAAGTAACATTTAACGAAGGATAAAATGAAACGTTTTTTTAAGAAGCTGGGCAGCCTCTTTCTTGCCGGTCTGCTGGTTTTAGTCCCAATTGGACTAATCATACTGGTGTTGGTCTGGCTTTTTAACTGGATCGATGGAATACTACGTCCGATTATTCTAAATATATGGGGAATATATTACACCGGAATAGGATTTGGCGTCATTATAATCTTGATCTTCATTGTAGGACTGATTGTAAGCAATTTTCTTGGCAAGAAAATCCTGGCCGGAATTGAAACATATTTTTTCCACAAGATTCCGGTAATCGGCTATTTTTATAAAGCTATCAAACAGGTACTTGAAAGCCTTTCGAAAACCTCAAAGAACGGATATTTAAGAGTTGTATTTATCGAATTCCCCCGTAAGGGTATTAAAAGCATCGGGTTCGTTACCAACGAGAAAATAAACCCGTCCGGAGAAAAAGAATTACACGTTTTCGTACCGACGTCGCCTAATCCAACCACAGGATTTCTGGAAATCGTCAGAGAAGAAGAAATAGTACCAACAGACCTGTCTGTTGAGGAAGCTATAAAACTGGTGATTTCCGCCGGAAAATATTGCCCTGATGAAAATTGCCGGGTAAATAATATTGAGAAACGCAAATAATAATGGCATTACCGACTGGAAAACTACTTTAGCTTTTGTGAGAATTGAATACAGCCGCTTGCTTGTCGAGGTCTTCCTGAGTTATATCTTTCAAAACGCCTTTTCCGGCACAGTAGTCCAACACGGCTTGCGTGTCTTTAGTGTGAATATGGACTCTGATTAACTGCTCATCACCGACTACCAAAACTGATTCGCCCATCGTCTCTACTTTTTTTCTGATTTCCAATAACGGCAGTTGTTTGCCTTCAATCAAAAACTGTAAATCAAAGCCATACCTGCTTACGGTATTAACGGATTTTACCTCAGATACATTACGGCGTACTTCAAAATGAGCAACTTTGCCGGAGAAAAATTGCTTCATACCGAGAAAGAAATAGTATAATCCCTTTCCGCCGGCATCGACAACCCCCGCTTCTTTTAACTGAGGCAATAACTCGGGCGTTTTTTTGACTGTATTCCGGGCCTGGGTAACGGCAGCGATTATGGTTTGTTTTAAACTGGCACCGCGTACCGCCTGTTTATGAGCTGCTTCGGCAGCCTCTTTCATTACGGTAAGGATTGTGCCTTCGACGGGTTTTGTAAGGGAACGGTAGGCGGTATCGGATGCGTTCCGCATAGCTTTAGCAAAATCAATGGAGGAAAAGTATTCTTTCATCTCCAGCGTCTTAGCCATACCGCGCAGTATCTGTGAAAGTATTACGCCGGAATTACCCCGCGCTCCTAATAGGGCTCCGCGGGCTGCTTTAGCGGAAACCTCACTGATAGAGGTTGCGGCGACATCCTGAACACTAGAAGAGGCAGCTTTTACGGTTAGATACATATTTATGCCAGTATCACCGTCGGGAACCGGGAAAACATTTAGTGCGTTAAGCTCATCTACCCGTTTCTCAAGCTGAGTCTCGGCGGATTTAAGAGCCTGCTTAAATAAACGACCGTCGTAAAGTATTTCTTCCATACGGTTATCTTGTAATTATTCTGATAGATTTTGCTGCCAAATACAAATTTAATTCTTCTATTCGTTATAAAAAGCCAGACCCAGAGTTCCCGGACCGGTATGGGTGCCGATTACCGGTGAAATTTCACTTCTTATTAATTCCACAGGCTTATACCTGGCATTAACTACTTGCTCGAGTTTTCCCGCTTCTTCAGCCGCATCGCCGTGAAGAACCGAAACATGTAAAGGACTGTTACCGGTTACCCGTTCGTTCATTAGTTCAATAAGTTTATCTATCACCTTCGCTCTGGTACGCACTCTCGCCAGAGGTTCAACTTTTCCCTCTTTATTTAAACCGGTAATGGGTTTAACCTGTAACCAGGAAGCCAATACTGCCTGAGGCAAACTGACTCTGCCGCCTTTTCTCAAATATTCTAAAGTATCCATTGCCCAAAAAACGTGGGCTTTTGAAAAAACATTTTCAGCGGCTTTAAGAACATCAGCCATTTTTCCCCCCGCCGCAGCGACCTGAGCTGCCGCTATTGCGGCAAACCCCTGGGCCATAAAAGCCGTGCGTGTGTCGATGACTTCAACCGGGACACCCTTCACTAACTCTTTAGCATTTAAGGCTGAATTACATGCTGCTCCCAATGCCCCGGTTAATGCCACTACCACAATCCCATCGACTTTACCCTGTAAACTTTCAAATATCTGGATAAATTCCCCCTGAATCGCGCTTGAGGTAGTGGGCAGCGTCTTCGATTTACGCAACCGGGTGTAAAACTCCCCGGTCTGCAAATCCATACCGTCTCTGTAATCTACCTTATCCCAGATAATATGCACCGGAGCGACATAGATGTTATGTTGCTTCACCAAGTGAGGAGGGATAGTGGCAACACTGTCGGTAACAACGGCAATTTTCGGCATTAATACCCCCTGTTGATGATACCTAGACTATCTAGGCATACTATCATATAAAATACAAAGCGTCAATAATTAATTATAGAACATCACGAAAAGCGGCAGGAGATAATCGATAAATACCGAAATAAATTCCCGTACGAACCCGTCCTACCTCTTGCAAATAAATTTGTTTATATATATAATATTCGCCAGTGGTTTCAGTTCAGGCTACATTCCGGGCTGCATTTAGTATCTCAGAAACGGATGACCTAACTCGAACCAAATTTTTATCAAAGGAGGAGGGTCATCCATGACATTCCAGGATAAGACCATCCAGTGTGCCGATTGCGGCCAGAGTTTCACCTTTACTGCCAGAGAGCAGGAATTCTTCCAATCGAAGGGCTACGTAAACGAGCCTAAGAGATGCCCGAATTGCCGTCAATCCAGACGGACACAGCGTGGTGGGACTTCCCAGGGTCCCCGCCAGATGTACCCCGCTGTTTGTGCTCAGTGCGGTAAAGAGACCGAGGTTCCCTTCGAACCCCGCAACGGCCGGCCCGTCTATTGTAGCGATTGCTACAGTAAATCCCGCGCCAACAGTTAATAAGTAAATCAGATACAGGCTGGGTGTATCCCCAGCCTGTATCCTTTCTCAACGATCCGTAGTACTAACAAGGTGCCTTCTTCAAGACTCCTTATCAGTTAATGATTCCCAACATTAGTATGAAGACTGCCGTTGCGCCGTTATCGGATTGATTGATATAATTAACTGAATTCAATTTTAAATGCCGAGGTGGCGGAATGGCAGACGCACTACGTTCAGGGCGTAGCGCTCGAAAGGGCATGGGAGTTCAAATCTCCCCCTCGGCACCATATTGTTATGCGCTTGTAGCTCAGTTTGGATTAGAGCGCAGCCCTGCGGAGGCTGAAGTCGTGGGTTCGAGTCCCACCAAGCGCGTTTCTCGGGCGGTTAGCTCAGTTGGTTAGAGCATCTGCTTTACACGCAGGAGGTCAGAGGTTCGAGTCCTCTACTGCCCATTGTTTTAGCTAATTTTCGCCTCTTTCTTTGTTATGTCAATGTCTATATTAAAAATAGTAGGATATGCCGGGTTCCCTCCCCTATTCACAAACGAATAAATCTTGGCGTTAGTAAGCATTTTCTGCTTACTAACGCCAAGATTTCTAACAGCTAACTATGTAGATATTTCCGCCGCTCATTCTTTTATACAGCCCTTAGCTAATAATCAGCGTCCTGATTTAGTTAAGGCAGCCCCTTTTATCAACCTTGTTTCATGTGCCCCGCGGAAATACGTCATACCGAAAGAATAACCCGGTATAGTGCCGGCCACGATGATATGAATGTCTTCCGGGTTTACTACCGGCACCTTGCCTCCCGGTTTGAGAGCAGCTTTAAATACCGGCATACGTTTATCAGGAACAGCATCATTTCTGAAGAACATACCACCCGGTTTGGTGTTAATCCGGTCGTTAATGCCGCGTATCTCGTCCGCGGTTAGATTTTCGTACGGTACCGCCGTGCTCTCGCAGACATAGTCAAGCAAACTCTCCTTGGTCTTGAAACCATTGTTCTTCAGGATGATAGCCAGCTCCGGGTGAATCACCATAATGTGCTTCCGGAAGTGGGCCATAGGGTTGGCCACACCGAGGCGGTATGCCGCAAATATCAAGCGGTCGGCGGCGACGTCATTAACGATAGTGTCGAGAACTGACTTCACATCCCATGGCTCTACCACGCCCCCGCCGTAAAGTCTATTACCGAAGTGGGCACTACCAACCGTTGATACTGTCACACAGCTGTCTTCCTTTTTATACCCCAGACCTTCGTTAAACGATTCCCAGGGACTTTCCTCCAGGTTCTCAGCGAAGGTGTAGAAGGTATGCGGTGACGGACGTCCGATTAACGCCATGTCAATCTCTCCCGGCCACAGGTAACCCAGATTTATCATATTTAATCTCACGGCGCGCCCGATGGTGTTGTTGGCCCGGAAGCCGTGACCCAGCAAACCCACGCCGCAATTCATATTAATTTCTTTGCCGATGGGTCCGCTGACCATTATCGCCAGGGTGAAAGAACCTTCCGAACTCATCATATGAGAAAACCCGCCACTTCGAGCCATACATTCCATAACGGCAATAATCACCGGCAGGTATTCCGGTTTGGCTCCAGCCATCACTGAATTAATCGCAATTTTCTCTATAGTGGCGATACCGTTACGGTAAGGAACCTTCCCTAATACCTCGTCGGGAGACCGTGTGGTCCCGGTCAGCATCTCTTTAACGGCCGCTGCTGTGGGGGGACTCAGGGGCAAGCCATCTCCCCAGTGATTATCGAGGTATAACCGGTTGAATTTCTCGAGAGCAGACTCATAGCTGTCCGACATAATCTTGACGGTCTTGCTCATCTTTTTTCCCGGTGTTAGATTCGGGTCTTTCTCTTCCGGTGTCAGAGGTTTGGTCAAAGCCTCGACAACATTGCCAATTATTTTTTTAACAACGGGTCTCATCCCCTCGACCGACGACCGATAAGGGAAACTATCCAGAAAAGGCAAACTGACAATACGAGTCTTCGGCATTCCGTGGTCACGGGCTGACATTCCGGCAGTGATTAGAAATTTATCCCCGCAGATAAAAACGCCGGGCTTGCCGGATTTTTCTAATTCAATAACATTCACTATCTGGAGATATCCTCCCATCCCCGCATCAGCGACCCCGAAGATAAAGGTATCCATTTCCTTGATGGCCTTTTCCTTTGCCGGTATATCCATCCAGGGAACGCGCATAGTCTTAGCCGTGGGATACTTCTTGTTAAGCTGTTCTTCCAAAGCGATAAAGAAATTATTCCAACCTTGCTTGCCATCCCAGAAGATACCGATTTTCTTGCCTGACAGGTCTTTGACGCGGGGGTTGGTGAGTCCCAGAGGTTCCGGTAACTCCAATACGCCTTGAGGATTAAGACATGTTAATGAGATTTGTTCTTTCACCTTTTCTCCTTTATTTGAATAAGCCTTTAATAATAATTACAAAAGCTACGTTTTTGGCTGCTAATATCGTTTTACTTCCATTTATCGATTGAAACAGTCGCCGTGTGATGAAGATTGGCCAACTGGCACATGGCCGCGGTTCCTCCCACCACGATGAAATCAAGATAAGAATCGGGCAACATCTGGATTGGTTTACCATCTGTTTTCCAGGTGTTTTCCAGGAGCCATTGGCTTAACGCTTCCTTGGATTTAAAACCCTCATCAACCAGAGTTTTAGCTGCCAGCGGGGTTACCAGAATAGTGGCGTGCAACCCGAAACTGAAACCGCGGTAGAATACATTGCTGGGTTTAAAATTATGCGCCAGCTGGTGCTTGATCATTTCATGTGTTGCCGCTGCTTGAAGGGTAACGCCTCCGGTCCCTAACATAGACATACCGGCAAATAAGGAAACGGTGTTTTCTTTCGCTTTGAAGCCCTTTTGCACATGTAGCGGTTTCCACCCTTTGGGTAACGCCTCTTCATTCTCGGCAAAACAGAGATTATTATAATTTGAATTATTCCCGAAAGCACCCAGGTAATTCACGCCGGGTTTGCTTCCGATTCCCCCGAGATTCTTGGAAACGAACGTCCAGGAGCGGCCGATAACGGCGTTAGCTTCATTAAAAGGACTCAACGCACCTACTCCGGAGTTCATATTTATCTCGTTGCGTATCGGCCCGTTAACCACCACCATCCTGGTTTGCGATGTCACCGATGACCAGAGCGAGGTTTCTCCGGTTGCCGCTATCGCCAGAACTACGGGGAAATACTCCGGCCTGACCCCCGCCATTACCGCATTGACCGCCACCTTCTCCACCGTATACTCCAATGACTCGTAAGGACCGGACACCGGCATTTTGCCCACTATCTCATCGGGCTTGTGGCTGGTCCCCTTGAGCATTTCGGATACTGCCTCTTCCGTCGGCAGAATCACCGGGTAGTAGTCCGTCCAGCCGTGTTCATTGATAAGGCGTCGCAAATTTTGCGGGGTATCCGATTTCAATAGCCGTGGCGTCGGCCTTTTTATCGTTCCGGTTTTCTTTTCTTCAGAAGTCAGCGGTTTGGTCAGTGCTTCAACGATTTCTTTGAGAATCGGCTTGCCGGTTACCGGGTCATTGCCCTCCATAAGTTTGCGGTTATGCTCCTCTGATGTGCCCACAACTTCAAATGGCATATACACAATCCGCATTTTGGGTATCCCACGCAAATAAGCGACTCCCCTTTCGAGTTCCGGAAATACCGCAGTAATTAGAGGTACCGCCGGTACTCCCAGCTTTTCCAGGGATGTGCACCAGTTAACAACCGCCGGCCCCAGTGTATCCAGTTGGCCGGGGCCGACTATCGCTCCGTCGCCTTTATTCTTGATTTCCTCCCAGAGCTTCGGGTCGTCATGAAAGAAAGCCCCGACTTTTTTCTTGATAACCCATTTCGTCTTGGGATACCTCTCTTTAAGCAGTTTTTCAGTCGCAACGTAGAACGGCTCGGTTAACTGAAATCCAACGTCTACAATGTATATCGTTTTACCGTCCAGAGTATCCGGACGAGGTGCCATCGGTATTAACGGTATCGGAGGAAGTGTAGCCTGTGGATTTAGTATTGTTATTTTTTTATCTTTGGCCGAATTTGTGACTCCCATGTTTTTACCTCCTTAATATTCTTACACTTTTCATTTTCAGTAACATTTTTTTAGTGATATTTGTTTCGATAATGGTAAAATTTTTTGACTTTATGTTTAATAAATAAATTCATCGAGAACAAGCGAATACTAAATAGGCTGCACCAACAAGAATTGCTATACCCTGACTAATTAACGAAAACACCACAAAGT
Organism: uncultured Dehalococcoidales bacterium; assembly: GCA_964547925.1. Taxonomy (GTDB): domain Bacteria; phylum Chloroflexota; class Dehalococcoidia; order Dehalococcoidales; family JAFGLR01; genus JAFGLR01. The sequence continues at coordinate 4,460 of CAZJQF010000017.1, read as the reverse complement.
TATTAAAAATATCATCGTTTGGGAGGTAATTATGACCAGAAATAACTCCGGATAGTAAAGCTGGTGAACGTGTTATCCGAATAACAAACTGAATCATTACGCAAAGTATAAAGGAGTCCTATTCATATGTCAACCAAGTTGAAACAGAACCGCAGGTAGATTATTTTGACTTGGAAATTGGTCTATGCTAAAATCCGCACACCAGTACTATTCTCTACGAAGGAGATTACAGAACAACGCATCCGGCTCACAATCTACTTGGGAGATAGTAGATTTTCCGAAATACCCAAAATATTGCCCTGGTTATTGCTGTAAATAATAAGAAAATCCAGATAAAAGGAGAACTATTTAAAAATGGGGAAAAAATGTTTAATCACCTATTCTTCGATTTCAGGAAATACCGAGAAGGTGGCCTTCAGGTTTAAAGATACGTTCGAACGGCACGGCTGGCAATGCGATATTTTCAAAATTGGGAAAAGAGCTGAAGATATTCTGCGTCCTCCGTTTAATCCTCAAGAGTATGATTTCTGGTGTGCCGGGTCCGGTCTGAGAGTGCATCTTCCCTATAATGAAGTATTAAATATGTTGAGGCATTTCAGGATGGGTGGGGACCCCAGAGTTTTACTACGAGAACGTGATGAGACTATTCCTTACATTACGGAACCAATCCCGGATTTCCCCCGCATTGGGAAAAGCCCGAGCGTTCCTGCCCTACATAGAAAAATAATACTGGGTCCCGATTCCAAAAAATCGGTAGTATTTATAACTTATGCCGGATATGAATTTGGCCCCAAAGAGGCTGAACCCGCGATACAAGTACTGGCCTTAGAACTGGAGCATATCGGTTTTAAATGTATCGGGCAGTTCTGTTGTCCGGGGAAATTCATCAATCATCCGACCCCTGGGACCTTCCACGGCGATATCCGCGATAGACCTAATGAAAATGACTTACTAAAAGCCCAATTGTTTATTGAGGAAAAATTAGAGGAAATCGCAGACCGAACAGCCTGATATCGAGGAACGCATTACAAGCCATAATACGGGAGGAATAAAATGCAAACTGTTGTTAAGCACCTATTCTGCGATGTAGCAATTATCGGTGGTGGTGTCGGCGGCTGTTCCGCCGCAATCACCGCATCGAAAAGGGGACTGCATACTATTTTGCTGGAAAAGGGTGTCTCACTGGGTGGCCTGGCTACCAACGGCTATGTACCACAAGTGGCCGGCATGATAGAGGGCAATTGTAAGGAATTTGTAGAACGCCTTGCAAGCGATGGCTGGTTGCACAGAAAAGGACCGGACGATAACCACAACCCGACCTTCGACCCGGAGTTTGCCAAATTTCTGCTGGAAAATATGATAATGGAGCAGGGTGGACGCATCATCTACGATGCAACCTTCACGGATGTTGAGATGAACGGACAGACCATAAAGAGTGCACTGTTCTTCACTAAGGGCGGTATGATGGCAGTCCACGCCACTTATTTTATCGATGCCACCGGTGACGCAGATGTGGCTGCAACGGCAGGTGTACCCTACGAAGTAGGCGGTGCAGATTACGCAGGATTGAATATGTCCACGACTCTGGGCACACGCTGGCAGGGTTATAATAAGCCGGTTTACGAGGCCTCGAATAAAGCTTGGCAAAAAGAACAACTTGGAAACGGCGTTTCTCGAGATAAATGCATATCACTTATCTACTCGCTTGAGGAAAAAGCTATAGAGGCAGGTGAACTTGTACGCCACGTTGCTAACAAATCAATGATGGGCCTCTTTCAAGTACACATACCCAATACCAGCGAGGAGGATATGGGTTTTTGCACCTACTCTTTACATAGCTACTATACCCGCAATACCGATGTAGAGGACATTACCCGCCAGATAATCGAACAGCATCAATTGATACAGCAGTACGAAAAGTTTTTACGCAAGTACGTCCCCGGCTACGAAAAAATTCACCTCATCGGCATGGGATCCCTCCCCGGCGTGCGCGATTCACGGCGCATTTTTGGCGATTATATGCTCAAAGCTAGCGACTTGGCCTACGCCACCAAGTTCGAGGATGGCATCGCACGTTTCCCGGAGATGTTCGATACCCACCATCCAACTAACAGTGATATCGTGTTCCAACGCCACATACATATACCCGCGCCGGGCGGTAGCGCGGTCTGCAGAGAAGCTTCCTGCAGTGCGGCGATGCACCCCTTTGGACGTCCGGCTGGTGTAGAAGCACGCATCAATCCTCGTGATTACTGTGAGATACCTTATCGAAGTTTGCTGCCCAAGGGCGTCGATAATCTGCTGGCTGTCGGGCGGTGCTGCTCTGCGGAGTTCCACGCAAACGGTGCAATGCGCATTATCGGACCTTCCATGGGTACCGGTCAGGCGGCAGGTGTTGCAGTCGCTCTGGCAAACAAAGCAGCAGTGACGCCTCGTGAAATCAATGGTAAGGAAGTACGCAGAATCATGATTGAAGAAGAGGGTGTAAACTTAAACGAATACCCTGAAGGATGGTGGAGTAAGCTCCGGGATACGAAAGGGGAATATCAGGTGATTCCGTCCCCCGGAGACTTCATCAGAATTGTATGATTTCCTTTCACCCTAATACGTGACAGTATTTAAATGTACCCAACGGCGGGATAACTCCCCGCCAAGAGATTTACCATCTGTCCTTTTCAGTACTGTAATAAAGGCTGGAAGGACTGGCGGTAATGGTAAGAGTGGGTTTATTAATTTCGAGGAATTTCCACGGACAGTGCTTCACGTGGGCGGGAATACAGACCAGAGAGCTTTTATTAATATAGTGGGTTTCTCCATCGATATCGACACTGAAAGTCCCGCCGACATCATAAGGATGCTCAGGATCACATCCTATCATCGCAATGAGTTCCGGCCATTCATGTTCGTGGACTTCATTAGGAGCCTGTCCGTAGCCTTCATAAAACCAGTTGGAATTTACGTAAAATGAATCTTTAACCAAATCATCTTCCATATGGAGAATATTGGCCAGTTTCAAAGTCATTTTAATGGGCATAGGAGGCGCTACGGCTTTCGGTTTGGTCCGGGAAAGGATAGTATATCGGGGTAGAGAGGGGTCTCTCGATACCTTGGGATCCGGACGAATACCGATAGCAGCACAGCAAATTGGATGCTCCATATGGTCGATTTGCACCGGTCCGAAAGGAACACCCGCGGGTACAAAAATCAGGCTGCTCTTGGCAAGCTTGTTCTCTTCCCCATCTATCCAAATAGTCATTTCTCCTGCCAGGCTGAAAGGATCTTCCGGATGGGCGCCTACCATGGCAATAACCTGATTACAGTTGCTGATCCTGGTGCCATCTACAATCTGGTTAGGATTACTACGCCAGAACCAGGTACATTCAACGGAAAAGAAGTCCTGAAGGCGGTTTTGATCGACTTTCAATACACGGGTCGATTCGAAGCCTGCATCAGTAATAACACGGTCGTTATATTTTAAGTGCGACAATTTAATCCTCCTGAATTTAGTTACTGAGCTATGATGAAAACTACTCAACAGCTGATAGGCCTGCCGAAATGATATACCGGCCTGAAGTCTTTCAGAATTGTTTTGCTCTTCCGTATTTTTCCGAAAGGACAATATTATTAAATAAAATAGGCTTATTAACTTTCTTAAACTCAAGCGGCCCATGCACTAACCCGCGGGGTATGTAAATAATTGTGGTAGTATTGATGAAATATCTTTCAGCCTCTTCACCTAAATAAAACTCGATTTCGGCTCCAAAATCGAATAGATTTTTAGAATCCCCACCCAAAAAACATAATAATTGGTCCCAATCATGAGTATGACCGGCTTTCTCCATTACAAAAGGCACTTCGATAAGCTCCCAATTAATCGAAAACTTAACTTCAGGAAAATCATCTCTGAAACGGTTAAAGGCGACTATCGGAGCGGTAATTTCCGCGTGCGGGGCCCTCATACGAGGTTCACGAATGACATATTTACTATATTTACTCTCCGTCATTTAGATACTCCTTAAAAAATAATATGAAAACGAATACCATTCGGAAAATGAATTGGCTTATTATAACACGTTGTTTGCTATTGTCAAAAACTATGTCGTGCCGGTTTTGATTATTCCAGATACGTTTCGGTTTTGGTGGTCGGTAATTTGCGTTTAAATTCATCGATGATAAAGCGGCAGGCGGCAAATCCTTCCTCGCGGTGTCCCGCCGCTACGGCCACCGTCAGATTGATATCCCCGACTTTCAATTTACCGATACGATGCGTAATCGCGATATTTTCCACCGGCCACTTTTTCTTTGCTTCGTCGGCAATAACCTGTAATTTCTGTTTCGCGTTACCATCTGCATCTTTATAAGTCACCGAAGCCACCTTTTTACCGTTTGAATTATCCCTTATCAGCCCGACATAGGTAGCCACACAGCCGGCTTCAGGAGTTCTGACTTTCGCGATAACC
>CAZJQF010000016.1:0-27102 GCA_964547925.1 uncultured Dehalococcoidales bacterium | reverse complement strand
TCGGCTCCCCATTCCAGCCCCTTTATAATATCGATTTCCTCAGCCATTGCCGTAAGAATTATTATCGGAATATCGGAGAAAGTTCTGATGCGGCGTAATACATCGAAGCCGTTAATATCAGGCAGCCCAATATCGAGGATAATCAGCTCCGGGGCTTCGCTTTCCACCATCTCTATTCCTTTTTGTCCTTCCGCAGCGGAAATTAAATCGGTACCCGGCCAGCCAACCTGAAATGCCAGAGAAATTGTATCAACTACATCTATATCATCTTCAATAATGAGTACTTTCATGATATCCTCCTGGAAAAATTAACCGGTAACCGGTGGTTTCAACGGTATCGAGAACCCGAAGGTCGAGCCTTTACCCGGGGTACTGTTCACCCATATACGGCCGCCGTGCAGTTCGACCAGACGTTTAGATAAAGCCAGACCAAGTCCGAGGCCGCTGTTGGTGTTTGTTTTGCTTCTAAAATATGGCTTAAACATGTTTTGCTGGTCTTCTTCGCTGATACCCGGCCCATTATCCCGAACCTCTATATTAAGTAGTCCCTCATTTTCCATAGCCGTAACGGTAATTTTCCCGCCTTTAGGTGTGTATTTACTGGCATTGATGAGAAGATTATTCATGATTTGTCTGAGACGGTCATCATCAGCTTGTACGGTACTTAAAGAACCGGGTGTAACCAGTTCCAGTGATTGGGAACGTTCTGATGTCATCGGGGTGATTTCATCGATTACTTCTTTCAACAATACGGACGGTTCTACTTCAGAGAAGTGCAGCATTAGGGTTCCCATTTCACCCCTAGCGACGTCAAATAACTCGTCGATGCGGGTGTTCAGGCGTTTGGAACCGCGGTTGATATTCCGGGCGAATTTAATTAATTTATCATCTTTGAGTTCATCCAGAAGCATGTCACTGGCGGTGAGCATGGGGGTCAGCGGCGTTTTAAGCTCGTGTACCAGAGCTCTGGTAAATTCGATACGGGCTTTCATATCCGCTTCGAGCTGTTCTCGTAATTCTGCCTCCTGAGTATAGAGTCTCTGGAGTTCCCGTTCAAACCGGCTGCGTTCCGTAATATCAACAATCGAAGCGACAAACATCGTTGTCCCCGGAATCCGGTTTATGTTGATGATGATGTCTTTTACGTCTCCGTTACGGTTAACGAAAGAACCGGTGAAATACCGTGGCGTCAAACTCTGTTCTTTTAGCCAGTTATTTTGAATATGCGATACCTCTACGACTTTGGTGGGTTTAATGAATTGCAGCCAGCTTATCTTACCTTCAAGCTCATCTTTGTTAAAACCCGAAAGCCTTTCGAATTCGGTGTTAACGGATTGTAGGATATAATTTTCATCGGCGATTGCCATCGCTGAGCCGGCAGTGGCAAAAATGCTGCGGTAATACTGTTCGCTCCGGCTTATCTTTTCTTCATCCTGCTGTAAAACGGCTAGCATTTCGTTGATATTTGTGGCTAATCCGGCGATTTCATCTTTACCCTTAACTTTAACTCTAGCCGAGAAATTACCGTTTTTCCCGATAACCGCTACCTCTCTCGCCAGACGTGTCATAGGAGAAACAATGTTATATCTTAGAAGGAGGATAATAACTAGAGCGTGTAAAAAACCAAAAAACACCAGCGACATTGTTACCCACTCGAGAGTTTTCCAGCCTTGCCGGTAAATATCCCGGTTCATATCCAGTTTAATAATCAAACCCGGATTTCCGTATATGTCATTTAATACTGTGTAGCCGGCGATGGTTTGTGAATCCATCGGGTGAATAAACGCCGGTTCATTTTTGGTAATAGATGCCGCTGCCGTGCTGAAGTCATCGGGCATAGCGGTATCATTCAGCCGGACATAAGAAAGGGATAACTGGGTACTCTCGGATAGCTGGGCAATTTCAGAATCATCGAGAAACCTGCCCATGATTAAAGTCCCGCGTACCGGTCCCAGGTCTTCGTTGGTAAGTATGGGTCTGGCCGAAATGATGGCCGGCATATCTGCAGCTATTAAAATGCCTTTTATCTGGTCGGTTGGTGCCATATTGACCATTGGGTTATTGGGAGTTAAAAAAGAAAGATATCCTGCCGGAAGCGAAACTTCTTCACCGCTTTGAAAATCGACGGACTTGCTGTGGATGACATTTCCGTTCAGGTCGACAAATACCATAAAATTGACATTTAATCCGGTTAATGTTGCATCCATTAAGTTATTATCGATATATTCCTGATTCACATTTTCGATAAAATTATAAGATTCGTTCCAGGAAGACCAATCCCCGACGGTGTTATTGAGAGTTTTGATATTGGTCTCTATAGAATTTACCGCTCTTTCCAGATTCTGAAGAACGGCATCATTTTCCACTTTGTTGAAATTATTCAGAACCGTAACCCATAAGATGACCATTAATAATGGAATAATCAGAATGGACATTCCGCCGATGACTAATATGGTTTTTCTACGTATTGTCATTGCAATATTGTCCCAATATATCCAACAATGATGAAGTTCTCATAATATCAGTAGTCTAGACTGAATAGCAAATCGTGTCAATATAATTATTCGACTATCAAATTGCCGAAAATAATACAGGGATTGGCAATTGCCAATCCCTGTATTATGAAACAATTTCGTATTAACTTAATGATAGTAAGTTGCGCTTAGCGTAGCATTGACTGTCCCGGATGAAGCTGTATTATAAAAGATTATCGAATATGAGTTACCGGCAGTGACGGTTGCGGTAATTGTCGTGCCGGTCCCGAAGGTATAGTTGATAGGAATACCGGTGGTATTATTCATAACTCTGATATAACTTGATGTTGAACTACTGGTACCGGAAATCGAGAAGTATCCGCTGGCTGACGGCGTGTAGGTGACTAAGGTGGTCGTCCCGCCGGCCAGTTGCGTCACTGATTGAGATGTGAAGAGGGCTATACTTCCGGAGCCGGAACCGGAATATGTGTAAGAGGCACTGATTGATGCGGTAATAGTGCCGGACGAGGCTGTATTTCCGAAATAGATTGAATAGGTATAACCGTAGGTTACCGGTGTCGTTACAGTCGTCCCCGTGCCGAAGGCAAGTGTCACATTAGTGCTTAAAGTATTATTCCTTACTTTGATGTAGCCGGTTGCAGCGCTGCTGGTTCCGCTGATAGTAAGTGTGCCGCTGCCGGTTGGTGAGAATGTGAGAAGGAGCGTTTCGGTATTAAAAGCCTGCGAAACAGCCTGAGCGGTAAACAGGGTTGTCGTTGTGGTCTGTGAAGACTCGAGAGTACTGACCCTTGAAGTCAGCGAAGTAACGGAGCTTTGTAGTGAACTTATAGTGGACTGCAAGGTTGAGATTTGTGAATTGAGGGTGGATACCTGACTTTGCAATGTGGTAATCGATGTGCCGTAACCAGTAGTACTTGTTTGTAATGTCGATAATTGTGTATTCAAAGCAGTTACCTGGGTACCCATCGTACTTATTTGTGTGGATATATCCGTTATACCCTGGTTTATAGCCGCTATATCCTGGCTGTTAACGGAAATATCGTCATTAATCGATTTGATGGCGTCGTTTACCTGTTTAGTTAACGAGGAGATATCCGTATTAGCGGATGTCAGAGTATTCTGTAATACTGCCGCCTGGTTTTGTAATGCCAGAATATCGGATTCACTGTTTTGTCTGGTATTCGAGCCCTGGACCGCCAGAAGGATCACTCCTGCTATCAGTCCGATAAGTATAACCCCGGTAATCAAGAAGAAAGTATTATATCTGGGTGACATGTTTTTATCCTCCCTAACTTAATATTCGTTATAATATATAATACGTTTTAAAATACATTATATTACAAATTTAATACAAAATTATTAAAATATTATCAAGTCGAATTATATCCCTTAATGTCCTCGTTGCTGCAAGTTCTTGTGAAGACTTAAAAAACTATTAATTAGGGCAATTTGAGGCGTTTTTATATGCCGGAGTAGTTAACGAAACGTAACAGGGTAGTCTTGTATTAACATTCTGCTGATGTTAAAATTATTAACTAGTGTGCAAAATTACCCTTCTGTTAAGTACATCATACTTATCTGCGGCACGTATTGTTTCGGTTTGACGGCCTTACTGTTTTATTGAGAGGGAGTGTATTATGCCATTACGCAGAGACATCAAAAAAGTATTGATTATCGGTTCGGGCCCTATCATCATCGGCCAGGCGTGCGAATTCGATTATTCGGGGACTCAAGCCTGTAAAGCTTTGAAATCACTCGGTTACCAGATAGTCCTGGTGAATTCCAACCCCGCTACGATTATGACCGACCCCGGCATGGCAGATGTTACGTATATCGAACCTTTAAATCTCGAGACGATGACTAAAATTATCGAGAAAGAACGTCCCGATGCATTACTGCCGAATCTGGGCGGACAGACCGGTCTTAATTTGAGCTCAGCGTTAGCTGAATCAGGCGTTTTGGACAAATACGGCGTTAGAGTAATCGGCGTTGAGCCGGATGCGATTCGCCGCGGCGAGGACCGTCTGGCTTTTAAGGAAACGATGAAAGAACTGGGTATTGACGTTCCCCGCAGTGAAATTGCTTATAACGTTGAAGAAGCTGAAGCCATTGCTTCAAAATTAGGCTATCCGGTTATTATACGGCCGGCATTTACTCTAGGGGGAACCGGCGGCGGTCTTGTTTACAATACAGAAGACCTCAGGATAATTACAGGACGGGGCATTGCGGCAAGTATGGTCGGCCAGGTACTGGTGGAAGAATCGGTCGAAGGCTGGGAAGAACTGGAACTGGAAATAATTCGTGACTCCAAGAACCAGATTATCACCGTCTGTTTCATTGAAAATATCGATGCGATGGGTGTGCATACGGGTGATTCTTTTTGTGCCGCTCCTATGTTGACAATCAGCGAAGAGCTACAAAAACGATTACAGGATTACTCGTATAAAATAGTTGAAAAAATAGGTATTATAGGCGGTACTAACATTCAATTTGCCCATGACCCCAAAACCGGACGGGTCGTTATAATCGAAATCAATCCCCGCACTTCACGTTCCTCCGCGTTGGCATCAAAAGCAACAGGTTTTCCGATAGCCCTGATTTCTGCCAAACTAGCCGCGGGGATGACACTGGACGAATTGCCTTACTGGCGGGATGGTACATTGGATAAATATACTCCGTCCGGTGATTATGTCGTCATAAAATTTTCACGCTGGGCATTCGAAAAGTTTCGTGATGCGGAAGACCGTCTCGGTACCCAAATGCGTGCCGTCGGTGAAGTAATGAGTATCGGGAAAAACTATAAGGAAGCCTTCCAGAAGGCAATACGTTCCCTGGAAATCGGGCGGTTTGGTCTTGGTTTTGCGAAAGATTTTCACGAAAAACCGCTGGAAGAATTGCTAAAAATGCTTAGCTTCGCCACCAGTGAAAGGCAATTCATTATGTATGAAGCCTTACGAAAAGGTGCCGACGTTCAGGAATTATACCGCAGGACATATATAAAGACGTGGTTCATCGAACAGATGAAAGAGCTGGTCGAACTAGAAGAACAAATTCTCAAATATAAGGGTAAAAAACTGCCGGACGCTTTAATTATTCAGGCAAAAAAGGATGGCTTTGCCGATAAATATCTGGCGAAATTGCTTAACGCGAAAGAAACGGATATTCGTAATCAGCGGATTAAAGCGGGAGTTACCGAGGGTTGGGACTACGTACCGGTTAGCGGTGCGGTCGATTCTAAATATTATTATTCGACTTATAATGCTCCGGATAATTCGAAAGCAAGTTCGAAACAGAAGGTTATGGTTTTGGGCGGCGGGCCGAACCGTATCGGGCAGGGCATCGAATTCGATTACTGCTGCGTTCATGCCGCATTTGCTCTGCGGGATATCGGGTATGAGACCATTATGGTGAACTGTAATCCGGAAACCGTCTCTACTGATTATGATACCTCAGATAAATTGTACTTCGAACCGCTTACGGTTGAAGATGTGTTGAGTATTTACCAGAAAGAAAAACCGTTAGGGGTTATTGTGCAGTTCGGCGGACAAACTCCGTTGAATATTGCGGCAGAGCTGGAAAAGCTCGGCGTAAAAATACTGGGTACTTCGGTCAATTCCATCGATATCGCTTCCGACAGAGGCCGTTTCAGTTCGGTGATGAAGAAATACGGTATTCCGATGCCGGAGTCCGGTATCGCAATTAATCTCGATGAAGCTCTGGAAGTGGCAAAGAGAGTAGGTTATCCGTTAATTGTACGGCCTTCTTATGTGCTCGGCGGGCGCGGTATGGAAATTGTACACGACGAAGACGAACTGAAGGTGTACGTGGCGGCTGCCGTGGGTGTAACACCGGACCGTCCGATATTAATCGACCGTTATCTGGAGAATGCTATCGAAACCGAAGCCGATGCTCTGGCCGATGGTACCGATGTATTCATTCCGGCAGTGATGGAACACATTGAATTTGCCGGAGTTCATTCCGGTGATGCTGCCTGTGCGATACCGCCGATTACGATTCCGCAAAAACACATCGACACGATTGAAGAATACACCCGGCGTATTGCCTCGGAGTTAAAAGTGTCCGGCGTGATGAATATCCAGTATGCCATCTGTAAAGATGTTGTTTATGTGCTTGAAGCTAATCCCAGGGCCTCCCGGACCGTACCGCTGGTCTCGAAGGTCTGTAATATACCGATGGCCCGGCTGGCAACGCAGTTGATGATGGGGAAAACGATTGGTGAGTTGAATTTGAAGCGGCGTCATATTCCCCACACCGGTGTTAAAGAAGCCGTATTCCCCTTCAATATGTTTGCGGAAGTAGACCCCGTTTTGGGGCCGGAGATGAAATCTACGGGAGAAGTTCTCGGTATGGCCGAGTCGTTCGGACTGGCTTACTGGAAGGCCCAGGAAGCTGTTAACAAGCTACCTACGAATGGAACTGTTTTGATAACGGTTGCCGAACGAGACCGTCCGTTATTGACTGGAGTGGCTGCGGAATTTATCAAGCTAGGTTTTAAGATAAAAGCAACCGTAGGTACCAGGGCTTACCTGGCAGCCAATAATATTAGTGCCGATTTGATTCTTAAAGAGCATGAAGGAAGGCCTAATATTACCGACGCAATCAAGAATAAGGAAATCCAGTTGGTAATCAATACGCCGGCCGGTAAACTGAGCAAGTACGACGATTCTTATATTCGTAAATCGGCCATAAAGTATAAAGTACCGTATATCACTTCTTTAACTGCCGCTATGGCGGCAGTTAAAGGTATCGCTGCCTATACGAGCGGTAAATCCGGTGTTAAATCCCTGCAAAATTACCATGCGGATATCAAATAGAGAAAACAATCAGAAGGGGCTGCGTATTCCACAGCCCCTTCTGATTACACGCACCGAAATTTCTATTTAATCCTGCCGGATTCGGCATCCGCCGGTTTATCTGAAAGCAGCGTGGTTTTTACAAATAATTTTGCCTTATTGAACCATATTATTGTATGTTGTTTTATCTGTTTACCGGTGTTACTGAACGCATTCTTAGTTTTGACCCAGGTACCGGCAGGTGGTTTTTCCCCGGTGGGACTTACTTTTAAAGGTGCCAGAGAATTTTCCCATGCCTTATCGGTAGTTAATTTGCATCTTTCCAACGCTGCCAATACTATTTCACAGTATAATTTACCGGCTTTTTCAACCGATTCACGGTAGGCTGCCATCGCCTGTTGCTCCACGGTTTCTTTTTCTTTAAAAGCGCGCTCAATAATTTCCCGGTAAGCACGGTAACGTTTTTCGGAATTTATTGAAGCTGTTTTGCCCTGTTCTTCCTGTTCCTTAACTGCTTCGGTAAGTTCCGTTTTCGCGTTAATAAAGGCATTGAAAGCCAGTTTAACATCTTCATTGGCTTCCGATAAAAGGGTATCAGGCGGCTCGGGCGGATTTTCGATTACCGGTGTTTTAGTTTTTTTCAAGCTTCGCTGCATTTCCTGTTGTTTAACTGCCATATACCACCTCTTTTCCGATTTATTCTTCCGTCTAATTAACTCTGGAATGGCATTTGGTGCATACGGTTAAAATATTGTTGATTTTCATCGGGCAAGTCTTTTGGATACATCTCGGACAAGGTTTATTTAAAAGAAGTACTGTTCCCATACATACCTCCGAAAAACCAAAGAGCCTTTCTCATTCGGAGAAAGGCTCTTTGAATCACTACATCAGTCTAACGGTAGCCCAGCTGTCTTATCCCGGTTAAGGACTTAGATCTGCGGCTTTGCGTCCCCCGGTTTTCCGGGGTTTGCCTTTCTCAATGACTTATTTGGTTATTAAGTATTATTAATTATAAATCAATTCCCCATTCTGTCAATGGAGATTAACTCCTGGTTACGCTCGATACTTGTTTTATCCCAAAGGTATTTAGTACTATCCTTTTTTACCCTTTAGTTATATTTTGAAATTACTGTTCGACGACAGTGACTTTGATTAGTCTGTCGTTAATTTCAATCTGATTCAACACGTCCGTACCTTGAATTAACTGGCCGAAGACAGAGTAATTTCCGTCTAAGGTTGGTTGCGGACCATAACAGATGAAGAACTGAGACCCATTTGTATCCGCCCCGCCGTTCGCCATCGAAAGTGTCCCCGAAAGATGCTGTCGGGAAGATATCTCATTAGGTACGTAATATCCCGGTCCTCCCAGTCCGGTTCCGGTAGGATCACCGCCTTGGACCACAAAATTAGGCTCGACCCGGTGGAATACGGTATCGTCGTAATAACCCTCGCGGATTAAAAAGACAAAGCTATTTACCGTCTTGGGGGCATCGGCAGGGAATAATTGGAATACCATATCGCCGTACTCGGTGGTCATCGTTACGGTATATTGTTTATTAACGTCGATTGTCATCGGAGGAGCTTCGGTGTACATCTTTTTAGAAACAGCAGGCGTAACGGTAATGTCAACATATTTGAACGAATTGACCGCTGATTCTAGTGCGGCTTTGTAGCTTCTAGGAGCATTCTTATGGGAATAAGTCCAGATAACGTAAAAATAAGAGTATGTATTTTGAACCAGGGAAATATGCCAGTTAATTTCCCAGACGCCCATATCGTCCGTACGTTTCCATTGTGCGGCATATCCGGAAATATCCTGTCCGAAATCAGCATTTTCGGCGGAAACCTCCGTTATTGTGCCTTGTCCCGATTGTGAGAGATTATTAAATATATTCCGGTAAAATTCTTCCAGTGTCGGCGTTTCTTCGAGGGGAAGTAAGGTTGCCGATATTACTAAACCTGCCAGACTGTTCGAGACCCCTCCTGCGGCGGTAGTGGTCTCGGGAGACAGGACGGCGAATTGGTATGTCGACGTATCGTATTTGGTCCAATTTTGCGGATATTCGATTGAATATCCATATGTTACATTAGAATTCGTTGCCATCGGGATATCCGTTACGGTTTCTTTACACGATGGTAAAAAAGCCAAAAGTATAATAAACAATACCGGAATGATTTTTAAAACTCTCACCTTGCGTACCATCCTTAAAATTAATATTAATTTGAATAAATTTATACAATTGAGCCTAATAGTCTATCATATTGTTGAATAACATTATACAACAATAATCATTTACATCATAAATTGGACAAAGACGCTGAAATGAATATTCAAAATAGTATAAAATCAAATCGAATTAGGGTACGTAATATCCAAATACACGGAAAAATAAACGATAAGAACGCCGGGTTTGTATTGACATTATCTGTCCGGCGTGACTACAATAGTTAAAATTCACTTGCGGAGGGATAGATGAAACTGGTTGTAATAGGGTTTGGACAATGCGGGAATCGCATCGCAGACGAATTTGCTCGTTTAAATGACCGGGCGAAGTCAAACCGGGGTATCGAGATAATTACCGGGGCATTTGCCGTTAATACGGATGCCGCAGATTTAACGGGTTTATCGACTATTAAGTCCGACTTCCAGCATCGGATTCTTATCGGAGGCCGGAAAACGGGCGGTCATGGCGTCGGAAAAGTGAATGAAATGGGGGCGGAAATCGCCCGCGAAGACGGTGATAAAGTAGTCGATGCCATCAGAGTGACCAAACGCTTTTATGAAACGGATGCCTTTTTATTAATTGCCGGTGCGGCCGGCGGTACCGGTTCCGGCTCGATTCCGATAATGGCTAAAATGATAAAAGAACGCTACGCCGACAAGCCGATTTACTGTCTGCTGGTTTTACCGTTCGAACACGAGGAACAAAATGAAGCCCGTACGGTATATAACGCCGCAGTTTGTATGAAATCGGTGAAGTCGGTTGCTGACGCCGTTATTCTTTTCGATAACCAGCGTTACGTTAGAAAAGACTCGTCTCTGGGAACGAATCTCTCAAAAATTAATGTGTTGATTGCTGAAACTTTTTATAGCTTACTCTGTGCCGGTGAAGAGAAAAAGGGTAAATACATCGGGGCTAAGGTATTGGATGCCGGTGATATTATCCAATCGCTTTCCGGGTGGACGGTTATCGGTTACGGTAAAGCCAATCTGCCGTTGTTCCGCTGGCCGTTCCAGAACTCTATAAATTACCGGAATAAGAGTACGGAGACTCACAAGGGAATTCAAGCGATGGATGAAGCCATCAGTGAGCTGTCTATCTCCTGCCGGCCTGCTGATGCCGGACGCGGTTTGTATCTGGTATCCGCGCCAGCTAACGAGATGAACATGGACCTGATTAAAGAGCTGGGTAACTATATGAAAGATCTGGCTCCGAAAGCCATCATCCGTAACGGAGACTATCCCCACAAGCGGGGGCTTCTCGATGTGACGGTTATGTTTTCCGATCTGGCGGATGTGGAAAAAGTAAGGGAGTATTACGAGCGCTCCGTACAGTTTATGGACCAAACCGAAATACGTGCGGAAGAAGCTCTTCAAAGACTTAAGAAAGTTGATGATGCCGGGCGCGATGTGCCCAGCCTTCTGTAATAGCCGGATTTCCATTCAATTACTGAAATAGACAAAATATATGTCCTGAAACCATACGGTTATAGGTCGTTGGTTGTTTGGTCTGTTTTAAATAAATTTAATTGGTAAAGCGGCCTGATTTTGTTTGGTTAAAGGGTGTTTTGAGGTATAATAAGAAAGTATGGGTTCTCAAGTATTTTATCGTAAATGGCGGCCGCAGGTTCTCAGCGATATTGCGGGACAGGAGCAGGTTACCAGGACTCTGGTTAACGCTCTAAAAAGCGGCCGTATTTCGCATGCATATCTTTTCTGCGGTCCCAGGGGCACCGGTAAAACCAGTACCGCACGGATTTTAGCCAAATCGATTAATTGTCTGACTAACGGCAAGGGTGAGCCGTGTAATACCTGTGTCATATGTCAGGCGGTTACCGAAGGCCGTGCCCTGGATGTCATCGAAATCGATGCCGCCAGCAACACCGGTGTCGATAATATACGTGACCTTCGCGAAAAAGTAAATTATGCCCCTAATGAGGCACGTTATAAAGTATATATCATCGATGAAGTCCATATGCTCAGTACGAGTGCCTCTAATGCTTTATTGAAAACCCTGGAAGAGCCGCCGCCTCACGCTATCTTTATTCTGGCGACTACGGAAACCCATAAGGTTTTGCCGACAATTATTTCCCGGTGCCAGCGTTTCGATTTTCACCGGGTTTCCCAGAATGATATCGTGAAACGCCTGACTAAAGTATGCCAAGCGGAAGGTATAAATATCACTCCGGACGGGTTACGTTTGATAAGCACCAGCGCTACCGGCAGTCTTCGTGACGCTTTAAATTTGCTGGAGCAGTTGACGACTTATTACGGTACGGATATCGAAATAACCCAGATTAAGGCTACTCTGGGAATTACGGGAGATTGGCGGGCGAAAGAATTAGTCAGGCAAATAATTAGTAATGATATCGCTGCAGCTATAAAAACCGTCCACAGCGTTAATAGTGACGGACTGGATTTGAAACAGTTTACGCGGGAAGTAGCGGCCGACCTGAGGTCGCTGATGCTCGTTAAAACGAATGTTACCGAGTCTTTAAATATCACCGGGGAAGATTTAAACACCTTCAAAGAAATCGCTATTAAAGCCTCTTTGAACCAGATACTAAGAGCCGTGAAAGCTTTCAACCAGATTGAAATCGGTATGGATAATTATTCGACACTACCGATTGAGTTGGCTCTGGTGGATTCCATCACCGTTTCCGATGAAAAGAAATCTGTCCCGCAAGTACAAAAAACCGAAACGGTCGCAGCGGCAAAGCCGTTGCATATAGATACTCCATCACCGGAACCTTTACCGAAAGCGGGCAAACCGGAAGTTAAACCGGCTCCGGTAAGCAGTACTGCTCCGGCGGTTAAAGAACCGCCTGCTATTCCGATTGCGAAAGATGTTCCCACTAACGCTACGCTAGGCAGTGAAATCGAAAGACTGAAGCAAAACTGGAAGCAGATACTCGACGGTGCCGCTATCGAATTGAAAAAGACTAACGCAGTTGCCTTATTACGAAGCAGTTCCCGGCCGGTCGAAGTTACCGGAGAAAGAGTAACTTTAAGCTTTAGGTATGCGATTCATAAAGAGAAAGTGGAGAAACCGGAAAATATAAAGGTTGCCGAGAAGCTGGTCAGCGATTATTTAGGCCGGCAGTGCAAGGTAGTCTGTATCTATAAACCGGAAGATAATCATCTGGTACAGGCAGCTATTCAAATGGGTGCCCAGGTTACCAGTGTGGAGGAAAAATGAACCAGAGAATCTTGAAACAAGCCCAGGAATTACAGGCGAAAATGGCAAGAATTCAGGACGAACTCGCCAAAACGATGATCGAAGCGACTGCCGGCGGCGGTGCCGTGAAAGTTACTATCAACGGACAGCAGGAAATTCAGGCAATTAAGATATCGCCTGAAGTCGTCAATCCGCAGGATGTCGAGATGTTGGAAGACCTCGTCCTGGCTGCGATTAAAGAAGCCTATACCAAGTCTCATGAACTGGCTAATCAAAAAATGGGGGCTCTCACTGCCGGGTTTAATATACCCGGCTTAATGTAGATTAACCTCAGGAGCAATAAATTGAACCAGAATTCGCCGACCGCGGAAGTTATTCAGCGGTTGATTCAGGAATTTAATAAGTTACCCGGCATCGGACCGAAGAGCGCCCAGCGTCTGGCTTTTTATCTGTTGCGGGCACAGCCGGAACAGGCAAAGTCACTGGCTGATGCGATATTGAACGTAAAACAGGAGGTCAAGCTCTGCTCGGTTTGTTTTAATGTAACCGAAACCGATCCGTGTGTCTTTTGCCGAAACGAACAGCGCGACCGCACAAAAGTTTGTATTGTCGAACAGCCCCAGGATATTTTAGCCATCGAACATACCGGGGTCTATAAAGGCGTTTATCACGTACTTCACGGTGCGATTTCTCCGGCAGAGGGTGTCGGCATCGGTGACATCCGCATCCGCGAGCTTTTAACCCGGTTCCAGAATAATACCGTTCAGGAAGTAATTTTAGCCACCAATACCAATATGGAAGGCGAGCAGACCGCTTTATATCTCCAGCGGGTCATTACGCCGCTCAATATTAAAGTGACACGCCTTGCTCGCGGTTTGCCTTTCGGTACGGAACTGGAATATGCCGATGACGTTACTCTTACCCGCGCCTTCGAAGGCCGTCAGGAGTTTTAGTGTCGCGAGCTCAGTTGATAGGCACCTGGAAACTTTTTTCCGCCGAATTTCATACGAATGAAGGTAAAGCGGTTTATTTATGGGGGAAACAGCCAGCCGGACTTTTAATATACACCTCAGAAGGTTACGTTTCGGCACAGATAATGAATCCGGACCGTCTGAAATTCGTTTCCCGTGATAATTTAAAAGGCTCTCCGGAAGAAACAAAAACAGCTTTTGACGGATATCAGGCTTATTACGGGAAATATGAGGTGGATGAAGCGGAAAAAACGGTAGTTCACCATATCGAAGGTAATTTATTTCCCAATGCCGCCGGTATCGACCTCAAACGTTATTATCAAATATCCGGCAATAATATACTTACTCTGACCACGCCTCAAATGACGATGGGCGGCGAAAAAATGACCGGTACCCTTATGTGGGAACGTATCGGTTAACTTATACCCAATCGACATTTCCAACATAAACGGTTATTATAAAAACGGCGGGTTATTATGACTGTCCGGCGTTGGGTAAGAAAAAAACTCCTATACATCATAGTTGCTCTTGCCGTTATTTGCGGCCTTTTGATACCGGTATTTTCAAACATGGGTGTGGTCATCATTGAGGGTACTGTTCAATATATCTACCTGGAGGGCGGATTCTGGGGAATTATTGGTACGGACGGTAATAACTATCTGCCGGTAAATCTGGATATAAAGAACATGATTAACGGGATATCGGTAAGAATAAAAGCTAAAATACTGGATGACATGGTAAGCACCCAGCAGTGGGGAAAACCGATAGAGATAATCAGTATTGAGGTTATCAGCGAAATTAATTACTGATGTTAAGTTAGCCCGGAGTTCACCGGGTAAATAAGGTATTTAAATGCCGCAGCCGCGCAATTACGAAACAGAAGCTGTTATTATTAAAAAAACCAAACACGGTGAAGCCGACCGTATTTTAACTCTGTTGACCCCCGACCTCGGCAAGATACATGCCGTAGCCAAAGGTGTCCGCCGTCCTAAAAGTAAATTATCCGGCCATCTGGAACTGTTGACTCATACCAGGGTTACGTTTGCCCGGGGGCATAATCTGGATACGATTATCGGCAGCCAGACGATTAATGCCTATTTGCCCTTAAAAAACGACCTGGATTTAATGTCTTACGGTCTGTATCTGGCCGAACTGACCGACCAGTTTACCGTCGAACACATGGAAAATACCGATATTTTCCGGCTTCTTACCGGAACGCTTGAACGGCTTTGCGGGGAAAATAACCGGGAAATCACGCTGCGGTATTATGAAATGCAATTGCTGAGTACTTCCGGCTACCGTCCGGAGTTGCAGCGGTGTGTTATGTGTCATAAACCTCTGGAGCCGGTAACCAATTTTTTTAATGCCGCTTCCGGCGGCGTATTATGCCCGGTTTGCGGTCAGAGCCAGACGTTTCTATTTTCATTATCGGTCAATGCCTTGAAAGTATTGCGTTTGCTGCAAAACGGTGATTATGAGACCGTTGTCAGGCTAAAACTTAACGCCCCATTGTCCAATGATATTCAGGAAGTAATTCGGAGGTATATAAGGTACATACTGGAACGGGAAGTAAAATCTGCTGCCTGGCTCGATGACTTAAAAGCTATCCCTCGGATTAACTCTGAATAATTCAGTTATTATAAATTCATAAATCATTATTCTTAAATCATAAATCTACGAAAGTGTTGGTAGTATCAGCCTTTTTGCGATATACTAACTAATTATGACGACTAGAAGTGAACGTATATCCCAGCAAAGATTGGAAAAACTGGCTAAAATTCGCGAATTAGGCTTTGACCCATATCCGCGCACCTATCACCGTACCCATACGGCCGAACAGGCCGTAGCTTTCTTAAAACAACAGGAAGAAGGCACAGCCGAAAAAACTGAAGTCAGTTTAGCCGGCCGTTTGACGGCACGCCGGGGGATGGGTAAGGTATCATTTCTCGACATCCGGGACGGCAGCGGCAAAATCCAGTTACTTTTTCAGAAAGATAACTTTAACGAAAAAGACAATGAATTGTTCAAAGAGCTCGATATCGGCGATTTCATCGGAGCAAGAGGAATGCTTATCCGGACGAAATCCGGTGAACCGACCGTGCAATTGAGTGCTTTCACGCTGTTGAGTAAATCGCTGCAGCCGCTGCCGGAGAAGTGGCACGGTTTGAATGATGCCGAGATACGCCAGCGACAACGTTATCTTGACCTAATCAGTAATCCGGAAGTTAAACAAAGGTTTGAACTCAGGAGTAAGATAATCGCGGCTATCAGGCAATTTCTGAACGGCCGAGGTTTCATCGAAGTGGAAACTTCGGTTTTACAGCCGGCTGCCGGCGGGGCATTAGCAAAACCGTTTATTACTCATCATAATGCCCTCGACCAGGACTTTTTCCTGCGCATCGCTCTGGAGCTTCATTTGAAGCGTTTAATCGTCGGCGGCTTCGACAAGGTTTACGAAATCGGCCGCGTTTTCCGTAACGAGGGTATTTCGGTAAAACATAATCCGGAATATACCTTACTGGAAAGCTACGAGGCTTATGCCGAC
Source organism: uncultured Dehalococcoidales bacterium (assembly GCA_964547925.1). Classification (GTDB taxonomy): domain Bacteria; phylum Chloroflexota; class Dehalococcoidia; order Dehalococcoidales; family JAFGLR01; genus JAFGLR01. The sequence goes on along the minus strand of CAZJQF010000016.1, from coordinate 10,878 downwards.
TATAACGATGTGATGAAAATGGTGGAAGAGATGGTTTCTACCGTTTGTCTGCAGGTTCACGGGACAACCGAGCTTAAAATCGGGGAACAAACCGTTAATTTTAAGCCGCCCTGGCCTCGCCTAAATTTACGCGAAGCGGTAAAGCAGTACAGCGGTATCGATTTTGTGCAATATCCTAAAGTAGATTTATTGCAGAGTAAGATGCGGGAAATGGGGATGGCGGTCGACCCGAAGAGAAACTGGGCGAAACTGGTCGATGAACTGGTATCTACCTATGTAGAACCGAAACTGGTCGCGCCGTGTTTTCTGGTGGACTATCCGGTATCTCTGTCTCCGCTGGCCAAGACGAAAGAGGATAATGCCAGCGTAGTCGAACGATTTGAAGCCTTTGCCGGGTGCTTTGAGATAGCCAATGCTTTTACGGAGCTTAACGACCCCTTAGAACAACGAAAACGTTTTGAAGAGCAGTTACAAGACCGGGAAGGCTACGGGGATGAAGAATGGACGGTGGATGAGGACTTTCTGGAGGCACTGGAGTACGGTATGCCGCCGACCGGCGGGTTGGGTATCGGTATCGACCGACTGGTAATGGTGTTGACTAATACACCATCGATACGTGAAATTATATTATTCCCCCAGTTAAAAGAAAAAGGATAAATATATGCTTGACATAAAGTTAATCAGAGAGAACCCTGATTTAATAAGGCAGGCTATCGCAAACCGGCATGATAAAGCTCCCCTTGATGAATTATTACAGGTTGATGCCGAAAGACGTAAACAGACGACTGAGCTTGAAGAGATGCGCCGGGTGCATAAAGAGGCTTCAAAACAAAGGCAGCAGGATGAAGCTTCATTAGCGGCAGGAAGAGTCCGCCGCGACCAGACGAAAGCGTTAGAAGATTCAGTTAACCGATTAGATGAAAAGATAAAAAACCTGTTGCTGCAATTTCCCAACATACCGCAGTCGTCCGTACCTATCGGAGCCAGTTCGGAGGATAATAAGGTTATCCGCACCTGGAGCGAGCCGAAAAAGTTTGATTTCACGCCTCTGGCTCACTGGGACATCGGGGAGAAATTAGGGATTATCGATTTTGAAGCGGGGGCGATGCTTTCCGGCAGCCGTTTTTACGTGTTGCGGGGTATCGGGTCCAGGCTGCAGCGTTCGTTGATTAATTTCTTTTTAAATCTGCACACGACCGAGCATGGTTATACGGAAATTTATCCGCCTTTTATGGTGAAAAAAGAGTGTATGGTCGCCGCCGGGCAGTTACCTAAGTTTGCCGATAATATCTACCATGATGCCGAAGATGATTTCTGGTTTGTCGGTACCGCGGAAATCCCGTTAACAAATCTGCACAGGGATGCTATTTTACCGCCCGGTTCTTTACCGATTCATTATGTGGCTTATACTGCCTGTTTCCGCCGGGAAAAAATGTCGGCCGGAAAAGATGTCCGCGGTATCAAACGGGGACATCAGTTCGATAAGGTCGAGCTATATAAGTTTTGCGAACCGGAAAAATCGAATGATGAACTGGCTTCGTTACTCGAAAATGCCGAAACCGTTTGCCGCAAGCTGGATTTGCCTTACCGGATAATAGAGCTTTGTACGGGAGACATCGGATTCGGTTCGTCGAAGTCTTATGATATAGAGGTCTGGGCGCCGGGATGCCAGGAATGGCTCGAGGTCAGTTCCTGCTCGAACTGCGGTGATTTTCAGGCCCGCCGGGCGAATGTCCGCTACCGGCCGTCACAGGATGCGAAACCTCAGTTCGTCCACACGCTGAACGGTTCCGGTCTGGCATTACCTCGTATAATGATAGCGATAATCGAAAATTACCAACAGGCTGACGGTAGTATAATGGTGCCGGAAGTGTTGCGGCCTTACGTCGGTACCGATATTATTAAGAAAGCTTGATATTTTAGGCCGGTCGATGAGGATTCTACTAATTTGTCTGTGTTCCTGGGCATTAGCTCAGATCATTAAAGTGATTCTGGGCTTGATACAGGAACGCCAGTTTAACTGGAATTATTTTGTTTCCGCGGGCGGTATGCCGTCTTCGCATTCGGCAACAGTCAGTGCTTTGGCGACAAGTATCGGCCTGACTTACGGGATCGAGAATCCGGCCTTTGCGATTTCGACCATTCTGGCTTTAGTGGTGATGTATGATGCTGCGGGCGTGCGCCGTGCCGTAAGCCGTCAGGCCTTTCTTCTCAACCGTATGATGCGGGAAATGCGCCAGCAGAAACCGCGTGAGGAATTGGGTAAAGAAGTGAAGGAACTTGTCGGACATTCGCCGTTTCAGGTCTTCATTGGCATGGCTATAGGTATCATCATTGCCGGCGTCGGAATGCTTATCGCCCGATAACTAATCAGGCATTTCTGCAATTAATTTTTCGCCGTATTCCAGCAGTTCCTGAACTTTTTCCGGAGCGGTCTTTTTTGTTTCCAGGTATATCTTCAACGCTTCTATCGGAGTCAATTCGGAAGCGGCAAGTTTGCCAAGACGCAGCCGTGTCTCTCTAACCGTATCCCGGGCTATAGTAAAATACCGGGCATCTTTAAGCGCATTTCTGATATCGGTGTTGTTTAATAGGTTATTTCCGGATTCTGTGGATGTAATTTGCAGTCGAACGATGGCGTCTTCGACCGGCTGTGCTGCAATCGCCCTGATGACCGTATCAGACGGATTGATGTCGTCGTCTTTAAGGTTTACTTTTATGGTGATGAAACGGCGGCCGTCAATTTTATGAAACTCATAACCCACGGTACGTTTGCCGGAGTCTGCGGTTCGGATATCTACTATATAAAACCCTTTATCGTCTGCTTCCTCCCCGAAGTCGATACGTTCCATACTGCCGGAATACACTACGGGAGGGTGGTCGGTAAGCACCTGGCGGTTATGAATGTGCCCCAGTGCTACGTAATCGAACGACGGGTTAGCCACGTTGCTCAGCAGCAAGCCGTGTTCCATCCCCAGCGACATCGATTTTTCCGAACCGGAAGAAGACCCGGTAACCCAGATATGAGCCGCTAATACGGCAGGGAGAGACGGGTCGAGTTCTCCGGTATATTTATTAATGATGCCGGTAAGGACTTCTTCCAGCTTGTCTTTTATTTGGTTCGTATCAAGATTTTTAATTTCGTCGCGAATAAGTAAACTGCTTCGCCTGAGCCATGGTAATGCGGCAATCTGAATAACGCCGCTTTTAGTGGGAATCCGGAAAATGTCGGGTTTGTTTGCTACGTAAACGTTATCCACGGCAAGCGTATCGAAAATTTCCATCGCGGTAGCCCGTCCGACTGCATTCGGCAAATCGTGATTGCCCACCAGCAGGAAAACCGGAATGCCGTTTTCGGAAAGCCGTTTGATTCGCCTGGCAAACTCGCGCTGGTGTGTCTGGGTGGGTTCGCGATTTTTATAGGCATCGCCGCAGAATAAGATCAGGTCAACCTTTTCGTTGATAGCGAATTCAACCAGATTATCGAACGCTCTGGTAAAGTCTTCGAACCGTGTGGAAAGACCGGTTTCCGGATTGGTGTGGCCGTAGTTCTCCACGCCTAAATGAAGGTCGGCAAAATGGATTATCTTCATATGTCTTATAGTCTAGCACAATTACCAAGTTCGGGCACTGGCGTAATAACACCGTTTTGCGGTATCATACGTGATAATGAACTTTTTATCAGGCAGAAAACATGGAAATTCCGGTTCCTGAAAACTATCCCGATTATGCCAATCCGGCCTTACTTATCGAGTCAAAGAAGCCGGGCAGATGGTATAAATTTATTCACTGGGAATATTTACCGCTGCTGGCTATCATTCTTTTTACGGTTATATTTCATGTATTTTCCATTACTCGTCCTTCCACGATAGTCTGGGATGAAACCTGGTATGTAACCGATGCCCAGAATATTATTGCAGAACATACTGATTTAAGACCGGAACACCCGGCGCTGGGCAAGCTTTTTGTGGTCGCCGGGATTAAAATCTTTGGGGATAACGCGCTCGGATGGCGGTTTTTTTCGGTAGTGTTCGGCACCATCAGTATAATCCTGATTTATTTCATCTGTAAAAAGCTGAAACTATCATGGAAAGCTACGGTTGCTGCTACGTTTTTGATGGCGCTGGATGATATGACCTTTATTCATTCCGGTTTGGCTTTGCTCGATGTATATGAGGTTACCTTTTTACTGGCCGGATTTTTATTGTATCTGCATAAGCAGTATCTCCCGATGGGGGTTGTTTTTGCTCTCAGCGCCAGCTGCAAACTGGTAGGCGTATTCGGATTGATCGCCGTGGCGGCTCACTGGATGTTATTCCGCCGGGATAAGTGGAAATCGGCTTTCGGTTCGGTTTTCCTCGCCGCGGTTGCCTTTATATTTTTTACATATCTGTTCGATTATTTTATTACCGGAGATATCATCGATATCGTCACGCGCATGAAAGACATGCTGGTACTCACTACAATAAATAAATTTACCGACCCGCCGCTTTCGATTTCCAGCCGTCCGTGGACGTGGGTTTACCCATTTATTTTTCCCTATACGAATGCTATTGTTTACTCATACGACCCGCAATATATTTCTTTTATCAGCTGGACGATTCAATTACTAATTGTTCCCGTTTTTATTTATCTCATTATTAAATCGATAAAGGGCAGTTCTGCGGCCAGATTTGCTCTGGTCTGGTTTTGCGGCACTTACCTGTTATGGATGACGGATGTTTTTACGAATAGGGTGACCTTCGTGTTCTATTTCCTGCCGACTACACCGGTTGTTTGTATCGGTCTCGGTATGGCGTTTTCCGAAATTATGGATAATTTAAAGGCAAAGAAGTACCGTTTACGCCGGGTTACGCCGGGAATGAAAGCAGCCTACGCCGGGATAATATTTTATTTTGTGTTACACCTGGCGATATTTGTCGTCTTTAATCCGGCCATACCGACTCTTATTAAAACCTGGCTGCCGCCGTTCAGCCTGGGTATGACGAATACCTGCACGGCGACGATAACGGAATATGTCACGCTTTCGTTCTATATGGCACAACAACTGCCGTATTATGTCCCGTTAGCGGTAGTCGGGATAGGCGGTTGGTGGTTAAAAAGACTGTAGGTTACAGGTAATTATAATAGTAACTGAAAATAAGTAACCGGTTCGGATTATGTATCGAATAAAGCGGCCTTGATTTTTTTCCAGAACGGTTTATTGATCCGGACCTTTAATAACAGATCCCCGGGAGGTCCGCCGGATTTTCCCGGGGAACCCATATCCCTGAGTCTGATTTGCTGTCCGTTTTGTATCTTAGCAGGAATCTTTATCATCAGGTCTTTGGATTGGCCTGCATTTTCATAGTGATATTTCACTTCACCGCCGTCTCTGGCAATATCCGGCGTAACGTTTAAGGTGTCGTTTATGTCTTTCCCTCGCTGGGGAAGCTGGATGCGCAGCATTTTTTCCAACAGGAACTGTATCACTTTACCGCCAAAGCCTGACTGAGTAGGTGGTATTTGTTGGTTACCGGCCTGTCTATTTTGTGCCGAATTATAAACATAAGTACGGAAAGAGTGGTTAGGCTGCCCGCCGGGTTGAAAACCCGACCCATAAAAACCGCGTAAGATATCATCGGCATTGCGGAAGCCGAACTGTCTGGCAAATTCCTGCAGTACCTGTTCGATGTCCGAGCCGCGGAAGATATCTTCCTGGGTGTGGGTTTGCCGGTATTGCTGGTAGGCCATCGGGCCGTACCGTTCGCGCAGCATATCGTAGTCACGCCGCTTAACGGGGTCGGAAAGCGTGGCGTAAGCCTCATTAAGGGCTTTCATTTTGTCACTGGCGGCGGGGTCATCCTTATTTCTGTCGGGATGATACTGGAATGCCAGTTTTCGGTATGCCTCTTTGATTTCCTGCTGGGTGGCTTTATTCGTTACCCCCAGCGTTTCGTAATAGTCTTTATTCGTTGCGTTATTCACGGAAACGTTATGTTACACCACCGAAAAATATATTTAAAACCTTACAAGACTTATAAGAAATATTACTGTTTTATCCCTCGGTTTTATCCGGGCTTTTTTCACCGGCTTTCTTCCAGACCTGACCTCCATAAGGCAGTTCCAGGAAGTCTTCCCCGGCAATTTTGGCCGCTAGAATTTGCGTTAACGACTTGATAGGGACGCGTATCTGGTTCATTTTATCGCGTTCCCGGATAGTGACCTGACCATCTTCCAGCGACTGAAAATCAACTGTTATGCAATATGGCGTACCGATTTCGTCCTGCCGGCGGTAGCGGCGGCCGATGCTCTGCGTATCGTCATACTGCACATTCCAGGATTTCCGCAGGTCGCTATATACCTGTTTAGCGGCGGCCGCCAAGTTCTCCTTCTTGCTGAGCGGTAATATGGCTGCTTTAATCGGCGCCAGATCGGGGTGTAAATGAAGCACCACGCGTAATTCACCCTCGGCGATTTGTTCTTCATAGGCGTCGCACAAAAATGCCAGCAGCGAGCGGTCTACGCCGGCGGAAGGTTCGATAATAAACGGCACATAACGCTCTTTGGTCTCTTCATCGAAGAAATCGAGAGTTTTTCCGCTATGCTTGGCGTGCTGCTGTAAATCGAAATCGCTGCGGTTAGCAATGCCTTCAAGCTCGCCCCAGCCCATGGGGAAATTATACGTAACATCAGTGCAGGACTTGGCATAATGAGCTAAATCCTCTTTGGGATGGACAGCCAAATTCAGGTTTTCTTTTTTAATACCCAGTTTCATATACCAGTTAAACCGTTCGTTTACCCAGTAATTAAACCATTCGGCGTCCGTGCCGGGCTTTACGAAGAATTCCAGCTCCATCTGTTCGAATTCGCGGGTGCGGAAAATCAGGTTGCTGGGCGTGATTTCATTCCGGAAGGATTTACCCTGCTGAGCAATGCCGAAAGGAATTTTCCGGCGGGTGGTATTGAGGACGTTGGCGAAATTGACGAACATGCCCTGAGCGGTTTCCGGTCGCATGTAGACAATCGCGGCATCATCTTCAACCGGCCCCATAAAGGTCTTGAACATCAGGTTGAACATCCGCGGCTCGGTGAGTTCCCCGCCGCAGGAGGGACATTTGTCCCCCGTGATGTCATCTTTGCGGAAGCGCATTTTACAGCCTTTGCAGTCTACCATCGGGTCGCTGAAGCCGGATATGTGGCCGGAGGCTTCCCAGACTTTCGGGTGCATTAAAATACTGGTATCCAGACCGACGACATCCTCCCGCTCCTGGACGACCGAACGCCACCAGGCCTGCTTAATGTTGCGTTTTAATTCGACGCCGAGGGGGCCGTAATCCCAGCAGCTGGCCAGTCCGCCGTAGATTTCACTGCTTTGAAATAAAAAGCCGCGCCGCCTCGCCAGCGAGAGCAGCTTTTCCATATCTATTTTACCGGGTGTTTGAGACACGATGTCCTCCCTTTATTCTTTAGTTGTTTTCGATTGTTTTAGCGCCCTTACTGCGATAAACGCGCTAAAGGCTATAAATGTAATTGTTGCCGCCACTATGATAATAACCAAAAATACCCACATCGGTAACAAATACTTGTTGTAAGCGGCATAGTTAAAAAGGTTAAGCATTAAGAACAGAAAAACGAATTGTAAAAACGCGGGTATATTGCCCGTGATGGCGATAATCGTACCCGGTTTGACGGTGGATTCTTCGGTGTTGACCAGCGAAGCCATCCGGCGCGTCGCCTGTATGACAAAGAACGAAATTACGACCAATACTATCTGAATACCGATGCCTACCATCACGGCAAACTGCGGTAATATCCAGCCGTCCGGTGATCCGGTATTATCGAAATGGTAAGGCATCTGGAAGGGCAGTTTATTGTAATATAATGCCGCGGCGATAACGGCGATAACCAGCATAATTATCGGCGCGATAATATATTTCCATTTAAAAGGCAAACGGGCAGCGGTTTGGCCTTCCTTGGCACTGCCGAGTAACCGGCGGTAGAGAAAAATACCGAACCCGGCAAAAACACAGATAATAATTAGCAGGAACGCAAATATCGCAGCCATTAACATAAAAATTAGCATTAATCAGGCTGGAAAGTCAAAGATTACGAGTGACATAATTAGCTTTAGCATGCACTGTTGAAATTGCTTACCCATATTATTCTTGCTACAATTAAAGCTGTTTCAGGCTGGTTTTATTTTCAGGTGGCACGCACATAAAAAAGACCTGGATAGAATAGGAAAAGACAATGGTAGTTAAATATAACCCGCAGGAATTTGAAAAGAAATGGCAGCAGAAATGGGCTGACGACAAGCTTTATGCTGTTAACGAGAATAGCCCTAAACCTAAATGGTACGCTCTTACGATGTTCCCTTATACCTCCGGCGACCTCCATATCGGCCACTGGTACGCTATGGCCCCATCCGACGTTCACGCCCGCTTCAAGAGAATGCAGGGCTTTAATGTTTTGCATCCTATCGGATTCGATTCTTTTGGCTTACCGGCGGAGAATGCGGCTATCAAACGCGGCATTCATCCCCAGAAGTGGACGATGCAAAACGTCGAAAATATGCGTAAGCAGCTCAAAACGATGGGCTCGATTTACGATTGGGACCGGGAGGTTATTACCTGCCTACCGGATTATTATAAATGGACGCAGTGGTTTTTCCTGAAGCTGTACGAATCCGGTCTGGCTTACAAGACGAAGGCTCCGGTCAACTGGTGCCCCAAATGCCAGACGGTACTGGCTAACGAACAGGTGGTTAACGGCGAATGCGAGCGGTGTAATACTGCGGTGGAACACCGCGGTCTGGAGCAGTGGTTTTTCCGCATCACCAAATACGCCGATGAATTAATGGAACATAAAGATATCGATTGGCCGGAACGTATCAAGATAATGCAGCGGAACTGGGTCGGCCGTTCCGAAGGGGCGGAAATATCCTTCGGGCTGGATATTTCCGGTGTGGTCGAGAAAGAAATCCGTATCTTCACCACCCGTCCCGATACCGTGCACGGTGTTACTTATATGGCTTTAGCCCCGGAACACCCGCTTGTAGAGAAAATAACAACGCCGGAAAATAAGGCTGCTGTAGAAGCCTATATTCAGAAATCCCGCCGTGAAACGGAAATCGAGAGACTGTCCACCGAGAAAGAAAAAGACGGGGTATTTACCGGTGCCTATTGCATTAACCATCTCACCGGCGAAAAGGTGCCTGTCTGGGTTGGTGATTATGTCCTGGCGAGTTACGGTTTCGGTGCGGTTATGGCCGTACCGGCCCACGATACCCGCGACTTTGCCTTTGCGAAGAAATATAATATTCCTATTCCTGTCGTTATCGCCCCGCCGGATTGGGACGGCGGCGAGTTGCAGGAAGCCTGGACGGAACCGGGCACGATGGTTAATTCCAAACAGTTTAACGGTATGTCGAGTGAAAAGGGCAAGTCTGCTATTTGCGATTATCTGGAAGAAAAAGGCTGGGGAAAAAAGACCATCAATTATAAGCTGCGTGACTGGCTAATTTCCCGCCAGCGCTACTGGGGTGCCCCTATCCCGATGGTTTATTGCGATAAATGTGGTATCGTACCCGTACCGGAAAAAGACCTGCCTGTTTTATTGCCGGAAGATGCGGAATTCAGACCTACCGGCGAATCCCCGTTAAAGTATGTCGATAGTTTTGTGAATACTACCTGTCCGAAATGCGGCGGCCCGGCGAAAAGGGAAACCGATACGATGGATACGTTTATGTGTTCCTCGTGGTATTTCCTGCGGTATTGCAGCCCGCATTACGCCCAAGCGGCTTTTGATCCGGTAATGGTTAAATACTGGATGCCGGTGGATATCTATACCGGCGGTGCTGAACATGCCGTCATGCACCTGTTTTACGCCCGGTTTTTCACGAAGGCCATCCGGGACATGGGATTAATAAACTTCGGGGAACCGTTTACGAAACTGTTTAATCAGGGTACGATTATTGCCGACCACCAGAAAATGAGCAAATCACGGGGTAACGTAGTTAACCCGGATGAATACGTCTCTACGATGGGTGCCGATGTCGTACGGGCTTATTTGATGTTCGCCGGACCATGGGAGCAGGGCGGTGACTGGAACGACAGCGGTATCGCCGGTGTCAGTCGCTGGATGAACCGTGTCTGGAATTTGGTGTTGGAAGATTTACCCGCGGCTACTAAATTCACGGAGGACGCCCGTAAAGAGTTTTTAAGGGTTACTCACCAGACCATCAAGAAAGTAACTAACGATATCAGCCAGCTTCAGTTCAATACTATGATAGCTTCGTTGATGGAATTTACGAACTATCTCATGAAGGTTAAAGACACCGGTACTGTCAAATCGGAAGACTGGCAGGCGGCCTCTGAAATCTTGATGAAGATGCTGGCGCCGACGGCACCGCATACTATGGAGGAATTATGGCATTTGGCCGGTCATCAAGACAGCATCCACAATCAGAACTGGCCGAAGTACGATGAATCGCTGGCTAAAGAAGAAGAAATTACGCTGGTGGTTCAGGTCAACGGCAAACTACGCGACCGGATTACCGTGCCTGCATTGATTTCCGAAACCGAGGCAAAGCAAGCGGCTCAGGGAAGTGACAAAGTAAAGCCTTTCATAGAAGGCAAGACAATAGTTAACATAATATACGTGCCGGGCAGGCTGGTAAATATTGTTGTTAAGTAAATATGTAGAGGCACGGCATGCCGTGCCTCTACGACTCTCCGGTTTATATATGAGGGTGACAATATGAAGATATCATTTATCGGCGGCGGGAATATGGGTGAAGCCATCTTAAAGGCTATCATCGCGAATAAGATGGCTGCTCCTGCAGAAATTTGTGTCAGCGATGTCAGCGAAGACCGTCGGCATTATTTGAAAAAAGAA